>NZ_JAAHIE010000263.1:0-9999 GCF_010671945.1 Moorena sp. SIO4E2 | reverse complement strand
AAAGTGTCACGATTTTAAAAATCTAATCTCTGCTAATGCCACTAACTTTGAGAACGTCAGTAAGTGTAGGACAGTAAGTCGGTAAACCAAAGGTGGTTGGATTAACGGGGTTGTGATAAATAAAATGTCGGTAATTCAAGGAAAACCGACTCCAAGGATCCATCTGAATCCGGAACAGCACAATAAAGATATTGGCAAGCCAGATAAACAATGGTAGGCGAAAATAAATTTGTTTACCAAGATACCTACAAACTTCTTCTACGGCTTGGTTAACACTCAACGGCTGACAACCCAAAACCAATCTACCGCTAGACATCCACTCTGGTTCTGCACTCAATGCTTGAGAAGGAGGATGATCAATCAGGTATCGCACCACCTGAGCAATATCTTGGGCGTGGATGAAGTGGAAACTGCCATCAGCTCTAAACCAACGAATCAAGTTAATCCATTTGACAATATCTGGGAGTCCCGATGACAGATGGGAGTAGGGTTTAGTTTCGTGTCCCCCCAGTACCAAGGTAGGAAAGAGGGTAGTAATCTTAGGAGCGGACGCTAATTGGGATAAGCGCTTGAGACAAGTGTATTTGGAATAGATATATTCTGTTCCAAGTTCACCGGCTTCTTTCAGTAATTGGTTATTCCTATCCAGTACACTAGCAGTAGAGAAATAAATCACTTGCTCACAAACAGTAGGGTCAAGCAAGTTGATTAACTGGATAGTTTTGACAACGTTAATATCAAATGTTTCCTGTTGCCCTCCCCAAGCAGTTGCTGCCAGAATTGCCGCATCCATTGTCTTGAGCAAGTCACCAAAGTCTTCAATCTGCTGCAGGTCACCTTCTAGGATGGTAATGCCAGCACGCCTCTTGTCGCCACACTTCAAGTCGTCAAACTTGAATTTGTCAGGGTTTCTGACTAACAAATACAACTCATGGTCAGTTTCGAGACTTAAGGCTTCAGTGATGTAGTGACCAATGCAGCCACTAGCACCAGTCATAAAAATCCGCTTGGAGGTCATAGGATTTTCGATTTTCAATTCAATTATGTACTCCCGATGCTGACCTAACACTAACAAACAACTAGGTCAACTACTTCTAGGGGTACAAGAAGGTTTTGATCGAGTGAAGAACACTTCCTTGATTGTTGTGGTGATGCATCTTGAAGGATTCTATCCTTAGTCGTCTAATCAAGTATCTGCACTCTCAAGATATTTCTATAAGGTTGTTAATCTCATCCCCTTGAAGGGGATGAGACTGAAGCGAGGATTCCATTTAGTGGAGGGGCTACCTGGACAAGTAAACGTCTGCACCTTGAAAGCCCGGTCCAACTCTGACCGAAGGATACCCTAGGGAGGACTAGCGCTCCCCGAACCTATGACTGCTAGAGGGAGAAAATGGCACAGAATCTGGTTATCGATTCTCTACTCTCTCTTGTGTTATCGACTATTATGCATGAACAGCCATTAATTCATTTGCCTTTTTGGCAGTTTCAAAGAAGAATCTAACATTATCTTCTGGAGTGCCGGGTAAAACACCATGACCGAGATTTAAGATATGACCTTTGTTGCCAGCTTTGCGAATAGTATCGACAATGCGATCGCGAATAAAAGCTTGTGACCCAAACAGAACTCCTGGGTCGATATTGCCCTGGACTTTCATCTTATCACCCAATCTTGTTCTAGCTTCTGCCATGTCTACGGTCCAGTCTACGCTGACCATATCAACCCCCGACTGTCCCATGCGTTCAAGCACTCCAGCGCTACCACTGATATAGAGAATGAAGGGGGTATCTGGGTGAGTGGCTTTAACCTGCTGTACTACTCGCTGCTGATAGGGTAAGGCAAAGGTTTCGTAGTCTTGGGGACTCAGTTCACCTGCCCAAGAGTCAAACATTTGTATTACCTGAGCACCGCTATTGATTTGATAACGGACATAGATAGCGATCGCATCCGCTAGCTTACCCAAGAATTGGTGTAGCATAGCTGGTTGTGAGAAGGCCATCCCTTTAATGATGGAGTAATTTTTAGAACTTTTACCCTCAATCGCATAAGCGCCCAAAGTCCAGGGAGCACCGACAAAACCCAGCACTGCTGCCTCATTGCCCACTTCTTGCCGTAGCGCCTTCAAAATTTCCCGGATAAACCCAAATCTATCTAAATCCAACAGATGTAGCTGGTCAATTTGTTCCTGGGTACGAATCGGTTGGTTAATGATTGGCCCTTTACTTTCGACAATCTCAAACTCGATACCAATCCCTGGTAATGGAGTTAGAATATCAGAGAACAAAATCACTCCATCTGGTTGAAACGCTTTCCAGGGTTGTAGAGAAATCTCAATCGCGATGTCTGGATTTTCGGAGCGCTCGCGAAAACTCGGATACTTATCCCGTAAATCGCGATAAACCTTCATATAACGACCTGCCTGTCGCATCATCCACACAGGGGGACGGTCTAACACCTCACCACGAGCCGCCCTCAACAAATAAGGAACCTGGGTTGACCCAGCCATATGGTATCTATCCTATTATACTTTTTTAAGTGTATTTGTCAGCTTATCATGGTGGTATTCCCTTTACTCTCCTGATTTGAGAAGATTAAAAAAGTGTTAATAATAAGTTACATTCTAAGACGGTGCCTTCGTTAAACTGAGATCTTGCACCATTGTCATTAATCGTACGGTGGGCAGTAGGGTGGGCAGTGCCTACCAACGCGCTTTGCAAGCTTCATTATCTGTCTGGTGCACTGCCCACCCTACATGAACTGCTAACCTGCCAACTTTCAACCTGCTAACCTGCTAACCTGCTAACCTCCAACCCAACTCAAGGTCCCGACCTCAGCATCTAGTTCAACCAGCTGTCCGACAGGAAGGGCAGCGTTAACCCCATCGTGACCGAAAGGCAAGTCAGAGACAACCGGTATACCGAGATCCCAAATGCGATCGCGCAACACTTCCTCCACACTCCAGCTAGGAACATCCTTGGGAGGAGCACAACGGCTAAACCGCCCTAACGCAATACCTTTCACCCCGGCCATTGCACCACTCATGCGCCAGTGAGTCAACATCCGGTCAATGCGGTAGGGAGCCTCAGTTACATCTTCGAGAGCAAGAATAACTCCTGATAAGGAAGGTTGTAGGGGTGTACCGAGCAGATGAGTAGCGACCGTAAGATTAGCCGGTAGCAACACACCAGAAACTTTCCCATCTCCCCAACCAACCCCTTTCAAGGGAGCTATGGGTCGTCCTTCCACCCAATCAAACAACCGATTGAGTGACCATTCCGGTTCACCAGCAATAGTAGTCAATAACGGACCATGAACACCGGAAACCCCTATCTGACCAAGACTCCACAGTAAAGCAGTAATATCAGAAAAACCAATCAACCACTTCAACTGCTCTGGCCATTGTTCTGGCCATGTCCAGTCTTCCAGAAGTCTAGCGCTACCATAACCTCCTCTAGCACAGAGAATGCCCCGACATTGGGGGTCAAGACAGGCTTCGAGCAACTGTTGGCGTCGCTGACTATCAGTCCCAGCTAGGTAACCTTCCCTAGCGTTCCAGTTCTGTGGTAATTGCACATGGTAGCCACGGGATCGCCAAATCTCAATCCCCTGATTAAAAGCATCAACCTCACGCAAGGTTCCACTTGGCACAATGACCCGCAATACATCTGGGGGTTTTAATGGTGGTGGTAGCTGGCATAAAGAAAAACCAGCCATCATCTGTTGCACATAAAGTTGATTCACGCGCTCCGATACTTTTTAGCTACCAAAGTCTACCAAGATAGACCAAGGCTCGCCAATGCAAGATGCCATAGCATCCAGGGGGTATCTCCCAAAGCTCTCGGGAATATCCCGCGAGCGCCATAAAAATGTCAAAAAAGTTTAACACCGGGATTTAACCGCAACTATTAAAGCCTTGGTTTTCGGCTTTAATTTAAGTTACATAATAATCACTGTCGGTGTTACCCTAATTTAAGTGTAACAAATAATAAGAGTTTTTGGTAGACTCTGCGACATTTTATCTAGCTGTTTACTAACCCTTTTTCTTGTTTCTCAATTTGCGTTGCAGCAATCGTTGCTTGCTTTGCAAATCCACGAAAAAGCGAGGGCGTTCTACCAGTTCACCTGTCGATACAGCCAAGAACTTTTCGAGTCCCAAATCAATTCCGATCGGATCACCATCAGGCATTGGTTCAGGAACAGAAACATCGGCTTGCAGAATCAGCTGAGCGTACCAGCCCGACGATTTCAACACGACCCGAACTTGCTTGATCTCAAATCCTTCAGGAATAGGTCGATGCAAGTGGATCGGCACGGTTCCAATTTTCGGCAGTTTGATCTCAAATCCGTTGACAGGATTCGACTTGAACTGCGGAAACACAAACGAACGATACTGGCCCGACTTTTTGAATCGAGGAAATCCAAACCCTCTGTGTTGCAAGATGCCTTGAACGACTTATCCAGTCGCTTCAAGGCATCTTGCCAAACTTGGGAGTGAACTGCCTTCAGTTGTCGAATCAACTTTTTGGCTTTGGTAAGAGCGTTCTGCTGTTTGTAGTAGTCAGGGTATGGCGTGTCAGCAGGGATGATGTATTCGAGTCTGATGCTGCAAGCATTGACCAAGCATTTACGCGAATTGATCCAGTCCTTACGCTCTGCCAAAGCATAGTTATATACGCGACGGCATTGCTCCAACCAGCCAAGCATTTTAGCTTCCTGGTCAAGTCCTGGATAGATTCGGTAGCTGTAGGTCAAGTTCAACATCCGTGTATTCTAACAGATTTACATCTTCTGTTAGAACCGATAGATAGTATGTCGATTTTCGGGGCATCGAACGCGCCCCGCGTCTCCAAAGGAGAAACCCCTCAATCGACCCGGGGTGTCCATGTATCCCGACGCTAACCTTTCAGGTACAGCGCGGGACTTATAGCCTCCCGAACCCCCCATTAGTTAACCGCTTAAATAAATGTTACGAATAGCCTAGGGCTGAATACTCACCTTACCGAAATATTGAACTAAAATCCCCAAAAGCGCTATCCTAGTAAGGTGTGTAGCTAAGATGTATAGACTATCAAAACTCTGGCGACCTAGTAAAGTAACCATAATAACAAAACCATCACAATTGACAATTGACGTATGTTTGATGCTCTCGCCGAACGCTTAGAAGATGCTTGGAAAAAACTACGGGGTCAGGACAAGATCTCTAGTTCTAACATCCAAGACGCCCTAAAAGAAGTGCGTCGCGCCCTCTTATCGGCAGACGTCAACCTACAAGTAGTCAAAGATTTCGTTGCTGAAGTAGAAGCGAAAGCACAAGGCAGTGAAGTCACATCAGGTGTTCGCCCTGACCAGCAGTTCATAAAAATAGTCTACGACGAACTGGTGCAAGTGATGGGGGAAACCAATGTTCCCCTAGCCCAAGCAGACACCCCACCAACCGTTGTGCTAATGGCTGGTCTACAAGGTACTGGTAAAACTACGGCTAGTGCCAAACTCGCTTTACATCTGCGTAAGCAAGAACGTAGCTGTCTGTTAGTGGCTACAGACGTGTATCGACCCGCAGCCATTGATCAATTAGTCACCCTCGGTCAACAAATTGATGTACCGGTGTTTGAGTTAGGTACAGAAGCTGACCCAGTAGACATTGCTCGTCAAGGGGTAGAACGGGCAAAAGCAATGGCTATCGATACGGTAATTATTGATACAGCGGGACGACTGCAAATTGACCAAGAGATGATGGGAGAACTCTCCCGCATCAAAGAAACCGTCCAACCCCACGATACCCTACTAGTTGTGGATGCCATGACTGGTCAGGAAGCAGCAACCCTGACCCGCACCTTCCATGAGCAAATTGGCATTACTGGGGCAATTCTTTCCAAACTTGATGGGGATAGTCGTGGTGGTGCTGCCCTTTCAGTCAGGCAAATTTCAGGTCAGCCGATTAAATTTGTCGGGGTTGGGGAAAAGGTCGAGGCACTACAACCATTTTATCCTGACCGGATGGCATCCCGGATTCTGGGTATGGGGGATGTACTCACCTTGGTTGAGAAAGCCCAGGAAGAGATTGACATCGCTGATGCTGAACAGATGCAACAGAAAATGCTGGAAGCAAAATTTGACTTCAGCGATTTCTTGAAGCAGATGCGCCTGTTAAAGAACATGGGGTCTCTTGGTGGCTTGATGAAACTGGTTCCAGGGATGGGCAAACTCAGTTCTTCTCAACTTCAACAAGGGGAAACCAAGCTCAAGCAGTCCGAAGCTATGATTAGCTCCATGACCTCCGAGGAGCGTCGTAACCCAGATTTATTAGCTAGCTCTCCGAGCCGCCGCCGCCGCATTGCCCAAGGTTCTGGTCATACGGAAAAAGACGTCAGGGGTCTGGTGAGTGAATTTACCAGAATGCGATCGCTTATGCAGCAAATGGGTCAAGGTCAGATGCCAGCCATGGGGGGGTTAGGTGGTATGTTAGGTGGTATGGGTGGTGGAAATCCTCGTAATCAACCTGGTTGGCGTGGTAGTGGCTCTGGCAAGAAAAAGAAAAAAGCCAAGAAGAAGAAGGGATTTGGGGAATTATAGTAGAAGGTCAGCTAGTAAAAGGTTAGAAGGTTGTTCGCGTAGCGTGACCGAAAGGTCAAGGTTAGAAGGTTGAAGGTTAGAAAGTTGAAGGTTACCCTGAAGGTTAGCCTGTTGTTCGCCTTTGGCGTTCGGTGTAGGGTAGTTTAGCCAGTAGAAGGTTAGCCAGTAGAAGGTTAGCCTATTGTTCGCCTTTGGCGTTCGGTGTAGGGTAGGTTATCTGGTAGAAGGTTAGCCTAAAGTTTAGCCAGTAGAAGGTTAGCCAGTAGAAGGTTAGCCAGTAGAAGGTTAGCCTGAAGGTTAGCCCGTTCCCTGAGGCGTGCGGAGTAGGGTAGCTTAGAAGATTGTAAACCGGTAGCGGCTTGCCTGCTGATTCAGTTAAAATCTTCAACATTCAACCTGTTCACTTTCAAACCCCCAAAGATCGCTTAAAATCAAACAGGTGAATTAATTAGGTACAATGATCAAAATCAGATTAAAACGATTCGGTAAAAAGCGTGAAGTCAGCTATCGCATAGTGGCCATACCCAGCAGTGCCCGCCGTGATGGACGTCCTCTAGAAGAACTGGGATTCTATAATCCAAGAAATGATGAAACGAGGCTGAATGTACCAGCAATAGTGAAGTGGCTCAAAAATGGAGCTCAGCCAACACAAACCGTGCGTAATATTTTGCAAAAAGCCAATGTTTTTGAACAAATCAGTACCTGAAATCCTATCTGCTTCTGTTCGAGATGATGACCCAGATTATTCAGCACTAGTGAGATTTTTAATCGAGCCGTTCTTGGAATCACCAGACTCCCTCAGCGTAGACTGTGAGAAATCAAATGGGAAAGAGCGTGTGTGGATTCGACTAGCTTTTAATGGAGAAGATAAAGGGCGAGTTTTCGGTCGTGGTGGTCGCAATATTCAAGCGATTCGGACAGTAATTAAAGCAGCAGCCCAAGCTGCTGGTCAAACTGTTTATTTGGATATCTATGAAGGCTCAGGCTCAGGTAGTAGCCCTCGTCGAGACAATGGCCCTAGTCGTAGATCCATTGTCAGAAGAAGTTTACCTCGCCGAGTGTCCAGACCTAGAGTAATTCCAAGATTTCCCTCCTAGTGCTCTAGTTTTGAAGGTTTCGGTAATGAGAGGACCATGGAGAAAAGGGGGTGAAGAACATCCGGCTGCTGTACCTCTCATTACCAATGGCAGGAAACCTTGAAGATTGGTAATGAGAGGTAGATTGAGTTGTATATTAAGTTACTTAAGTTACCAGTTAACTTCGATAGTTGAGACTGAAGCCTGTAGTTGATAAACCTTGAGTGAAGTATCCAAAACAATTGAGCTACCCAGCCCAGAAAGTGCAATCGCCTTGGTTGGAGACCAGGAAGAAAACCTGAAAACCCTATCACGGCAAACCGGTGCGCATCTGGTGCTGCGAGGGCAAGAGTTATTGATTTCTGGCACCGAGAAACAGGTCGAGCGGGTATCATCCCTAGTGCGATCGCTTAAAATCTATTGGCTCGAAGGTAAAAGGATTACAGGAGTAGACATCCACACCGCAATTCATGCCTTAGATACCAAGCGACAGGATGAATTACAAGATTTACATCAAGATGTGCTGGCTCATACTCGCCGGGGTGAGGTGATCCGAGCTAAAACCTTCCGGCAACGGCAGTATATCAAAGCTGTACTAACCCATGACCTCACCTTCTGTGTGGGGCCAGCAGGCACTGGCAAAACCTTCCTAGCTGTGGTAATAGCCGCTCAGGCGTTACTAAATAATCAATATGAACGACTGATTCTGACACGACCAGCGGTAGAAGCTGGTGAAAAACTTGGCTTTTTACCAGGAGACTTGCAGCAGAAAATTAATCCCTATTTGCGCCCCCTCTATGATGCTCTCCATGAACTGATTGATACAGAGAAGACCGCCAATTTAATGGAACGGGGCATTATTGAAGTGGCTCCCCTAGCGTATATGCGAGGTCGCACCCTCAATAATGCCTTCGTGATTATTGATGAAGCTCAGAACACCACACCAGCCCAGATGAAGATGGTTCTGACTCGTTTGGGTTCACGTTCTCGGATGGTAGTGACTGGTGATCTCACCCAGACCGATTTATCTAGCAACCAACCCTCAGGATTAGCGATCACCCTAAAAATATTAAAATCTGTAGAAGGCATTGCTTTCTGCGAACTAACTAATAAGGATGTTGTCCGTAATCCCCTCGTTCAGAGGATTGTTACTGCTTATCAAAACTATGAAAAGTGAAGAATTGGTATAAACTTTGGTATTCACTAGGGATCTCCAACCAGAGTGAAAGCAGCCCAATAGTAGGGATGAGAAAAGCTTTGTTTTCCTGATCCTGACAATTCTGGGGGTAACGAGATATTCTTGCCCGAGCCATATAACTGATTATTCTCGATACGCACATTGCCTTGAATCATTGCTAACTGTGCCTGTCGCAAGGCTTCGCTTTTACTCGATGTCTTTCTCAACTGACGGTAAAACTCAGTAGTCAGCCCCAGAGCACCTTGATCACTAACATACCAAAGGGTTGCCAAAGTCGAGTCAACTCCTGCCTGAAAGGCTGACCCAGCAAAACCCAACTCCGCTTCTCGATTGCCCAAAGCGGTTCGGCAAGCGCTGAGTACCAACAACTCTACCGATGGCTCATAAAGTAGATTTTTCATTTCATACAGCCTTAGTTTGCGGTTCCACATCTGAATGTAGGAATTGTTAGGAGTTCCCGAGTTGAACTCTGCATGGGTGGCTAGGTGAATGATGCCATATTGCCTCTGTTGTCGTTGAGCCATTAAATTTTCCAGAGTAAAGGCTTCGTTGAGAAAAGAGCGACCTTTCCACAGTGTTTCAGTGATGGTGGTTAACTCCACTTCTACCCCAGGCAAAGGCTGTTGATAAGGAAATTTCGATGCTCCCATTGCCAGCACCCGGAATGGTCTAACATCTGTGTGACGAGAATAGGTTAAGCTCAGACTAGGCACCAAATTAACACCATACTTCTCAACCAGATATTGTTGCCCATCGTAGATAGCTGCTATAGGTAGGGAGCGCAAACCCTGATCCATAGCAAATATTAGGCTCTGAATCTTGCGGTCATTTAATTCCTTCTGTAAGGGCGCTATGATCCATTGATAAAGTTGCTCAGCTTGGTTTAGGTGGCCTTTGGCATCCAAGCTGTGGGGATTGCTAAGCGATCGCTGAAATCTATTGGTCACAGCTAGGACTTGATTACGACTGGCACCATTGATTCGCCGGACAATTGGATTACCTTCAGCGGTGATCACCAACAGTTCCAGCTGGTCGTTTGCTTGTGGTAAGCAACGCTCTGGTGCTTGAGGCACCTCAGAGAGTCGGTAACCAAACCGTCGGTCGATTTTGGGAACAGGGATTGAGGGAGTTTGACATCGAGTGCCTGGTAA
>NZ_JAAHIE010000262.1:0-10011 GCF_010671945.1 Moorena sp. SIO4E2 | reverse complement strand
CGAGCCGCCTTGATTTTAGGCAGTCCAGAAATGATGTATCGGTAGTATCTTAGGGAACAGGGAATAGGGAATAGGGAACAGGGAATAGGGAATAGGGAATAGGGAGTAGGGAGTAGGGAGTAGGGAGTAGGGAGTAGGGGTAAGAAAATTGACTGCACCTCATAAGTCTGAATAAGTCTGATAAACGCTATCTTTTTTTAAAAAAAACTGATTAATTATGACTTGTTATTGAAAATTTTTAAATCAATGTTTAAGTTGAAATTTGCAATTTTTATATAAGCTATTTAGAGAATTTAAAAATAGCTCATGAAACCAAATCCTGATTTATTATAATACCAAAAATTCCTTGAATCTCTTTCCTAACTCTTCCCAGATCCGCTGTTCCCAGATCCGCTGTTCCCTCTTCTTTATTACCGATTCCCGATTCCCGATTCCCGATTCCCGATTCCCTAAAAAAATCTACCTCACCTCATTGAAAACCGCTAGATAAAACCAACAATGAAAAGACGCAAATTATTAAAACAAGCTAGCTTCCTAACTGCTGGGGGAATGATCTCTATGGGGAGTTGGGTAGCCAGAGGATTAGCAAATACAGCAAATGCTAATCACCGTAAGCGACTGATTGTTATTTTCCTGCGGGGTGGCATAGATGGACTGAATGTAGTTGTGCCATACCAAGACGCTGATTACTACCAAGCGCGACCGAGAATTGCGATTCCTCGCACCGGGGAAAAAGGGGGAGTCTTGGATTTAGATGGTTACTTTGGCTTACATCCAGCTCTAGCTGATCTGATGCCTCTTTGGAAACAGAAAAGTTTAGCCTTTGTTCACGCCAGTGGTTCACCAGACTCCACTCGCTCCCATTTCGATGCTCAGGATTACATGGAAAGTGGCACCCCAGGGATTAAGAGTACAGATGATGGCTGGATGAATCGACTATTAGGGACAATTCCCAAGGAAATACCAACTCAAGCGGTGAATATGGGCACAACAACGCCACGGATTCTATCCGGTCAGATGCCAGTGGCTAATTTACCGATGGGGAGAAATTATAATCACAAGCTGCCTGTAGACCGTCCCCAAATTGATGCTGCTTTTGATCAGCTCTATCGTGGTAATGATGCGATTAATCTAGCTTATCAGGAAGGAAGTGAAGCACGGAAGATACTGCTGGCTGAGCTAAAGGAAGAAATGATGGCAGCTAACCGGGGAGCACGACCTTCCTCTAAATTTGTTGGTGATAGCCGCAAATTAGCCAAGCTGATGGTGGGGGATGCTAAGACCCAACTGGCATTTTTGGCCTTAGGTGGCTGGGATACCCATGTTAACCAGGGCCGTAGTCAAGGACAGCTGGCTCGAAAACTTAAGCCTCTCGGACTTGGGTTGGCTACTCTAGTCAAAGCCTTAGAACCGATTTATGCCGATACTGTGATTGTGGTGATGTCAGAATTTGGCCGTACCCTGGCAGAGAATGGTAACAAGGGTACTGACCATGGACACGGGAATGTGATCTGGGTCTTGGGTGGAGGAGTTCGCGGTGGTAAGGTCTATGGAGAGTGGCCCGGTTTGGCTGAATCCCAGTTGTATGAAAAACGGGACTTAGCAGTAACTACGGATTTTCGTGACGTGCTGATGCCTGTGCTCAGGGAACATATGGAGATTGGAGACTCGAATTTAGCCCAAATCTTTCCTGGTTTTAGGTCTAATCAGAATCTGGGGCTTCTGTAGGGAAACAGAAGTGTCGGGGGAGGGGAGTGCGATCGCACCTCAAGCAGCGTCGGCAATGCCTATAGCGTGACCTAAGGTCAATCGCGTTTTAGTTGATGCCTCGACAAACAGTGCGATCGCGAAGCGTGACCAAAGGTCAATCGCTTTTTAGTTATAGCAGTCGAAGTAAAGCTTAAGACATCTTCTGCTCCCTGCTCCGAACGCGCCCCGCGTGGCCTACGGCCTCAGTCCCTGCTCCCTTTCAACCAAAAGACTATGTCCTAAACTATACTTCCCTTGCTATAAAACCTCGACAAAGACTTCGTACGCTTTTTAGTGAAGCCTCGACAAAGAGTGCGTTCGCACCTCAAGCAGCGTCGGCAATGCCTATAGCGTGACCAAAGGTCAATCGCTTTTTAACTGGAGTTTAGACTAACTGGGGTTTCCCAAGAATGCGATCGCTAATCCAGAATGCGATCGCTAATCCAGAATGCGATCGCTAATCCAGAATGCGATCGCTAATCCAGAATGCGATCGCTAATCCAGAATGCGATCGCTAATCTAGAATGCGATCGCTAATCTAGAATGCGATCGCTAATCTAGAATGCGATCGCTAATCTAGAATGCGATCGCTAATCTAGAATGCGATCGCTCACCCAAGCAATAGTGTGCTCTGAGGGGGTTCCCTGGTCGCCCGAGGCTTTGTGAGTCACGACTATGGTCGTCCGGTAGTGCATCAGCAAAGTGTGGGTATGCCGCGCAAGTCATTCCAACTCCAAGGGGCGATCGCTAACCCAGACCTTTGTGCCGCCGTATTGCCAAAGCGACTATGAACCCAAATCCAATTGAAATAGCTGACTACCAACCTTACTGTTGCCAAGGTCTGCTCCCAGACCTTGGCAAATTTATTCTGTCGCCGATGCCCGAGACCCGTCTGCTGTCGGACAATCCCGTTAGTTCGCTCTAGTTGTTGGGTCTGCTCTTTACCGATGATGTGTCTTACTTGTGGAGGTAAAACTCGCGCTATATCCACCCCAATCATCAGTACGCCATTGTTGACAATCGGTTTTTCCTTCTGTATTCACTATTAATTCTTCGATGAATTGGTCAGTATGTTTACCTACTCTAGCTGCCAGAATTAAGCCCCTTGATGATGCTTGAGTCATTCCAATCCAACAGTCTCCTTCTTTCAATTCATTGGACTGACAGCGAAATTGTTTTTTTGGACAAATGACCAAAATTCATCACCGCTGATTTGTGAGGTTTCAATCTTCTGTACACGGGCATTATGAATCATTTGTCCAATCACCGTAGCTGCTCGCAGCAGGCGTTCCTACCGTATTGTAGGCGAGATTAGTCGTCCGACTGACTCCTCTCAAACTACTTCCCTCTGCATGAGCCTGTAGAACCGTGTGAATTGTTTCGGGTTCAATTTTTCGGCGATAGTAAAGAGTATCAAAAGTAGAAGTGAACGTTTGTTGGCACACTCGACAGTAGTACCGTTGGCTTCCCTTACTAGTTTTGACCTGTTTATGGGTCTTATGATGACCCCATAGATGGCATTCCATCATTCATAGGACTATTTTTGGACAAGATTCATCTTACCACTCCCACACTTCCGCATAGGCACTACCGAATTTTGCTCATGGGGTGCAACAAGTTTGTGGAGAGCAAGTGCGGGGGTCGGTGATTGAGCGAACATCAAAGGAATTTGAAACATTACCAAAACGATGGATCCTCGAACGGACATAAGGCTTGCTGAATCGATTTCGGCGTTTGAGCTGCATATTATGAATTGTACACAACCATTGCGTGAAGGGATGATTTACGGGGAGCTGATTCGTTTAATGACTCGCCGACTGGCTTGTTAAGGTTTTGTTTACAAATCAGCTCTTACTAGACGATCCTTCTCCCCTGATCTTGTGTCTTATCCAAGATTAGGATAGGCAGCAGTCTGAAATAATCCGGAAAATGTCTGAAGCAACCCGCTCCCAACCATAATACTTTTCACCCAGATGGCGTCCGTATCGACCCATTTGTTCAGCTAACTCTCTATTGGACAGTAAATAGTTAATTGCTCCTGCAAAGGCATCGGGATTCTCATAGTCACTGATCAAGAGACCGTTCATATCTGGGATGACTACTTCTGGGTTTCCTCCTCGCATTGTGGTAACTATACAAAGACCTGTTGCCATTGCTTCATAATGAACTCGTGCTAAAGGTTCTTGCCATTGAGATGCACAAACAAAGATGTCACCCATGAGGAAGTACTTCTGGACTTTTGCAGGTGGAATAAAGCCAGTAAAGTAAATTGATTCTTCATAGGTTTTTCCTTGTTCTTTCAGTTGACGAACATATTTATTTTCCTCGTTATGGCCGTACCATTTGCTACCCACCATAAGAAGAAATGTTGATGGGTGTTGTTCTAGAATTTGGGGTAGGGCAGAAATCAGGATATGGGGTCCTTTCTTAATACTTAATCGACCTACATAGACAACGATTTTGCGATCGGTCAATCTGTGAGAACTTAGCAATTTTTGGCGACGTCTAGATCCTTCCGGTGACCATCGGGACTGAAACTTCTCTAAGTCAACGCCTGCATGTACGGGGTGAAGTTTATGTCGGTATTCAGGGAAGAGATCGGCAATTCCATCAGCAATAAATTTGCTGACTGTTATGACTCCTCTAACCTTCTCTAGACAACTCTTAGCAACCTCAGGTTTAATCTTGTCCTCATGAAACATTTCATTGTGCATGCTCAGGAGAAACTGACTACTAGGGCTAGCAGCAGCAATAGAGGGTAAGTATTTAGGGCGATTGTAAAGAATGACTAAATCGAACCTTTCCTCAGCTGCAAATTTAGCAGCTGCTTGGTAGTAAGCCTCAATATCACCTGTCGGGAAGCGCTGGTAGCTGACTCCATTCAGCACATGTTGATTGGGCAAATCTGAATCAGTGACAGAAAAAACACTAACGTCATGAAACTTGCTTAGATAAGGTAGTATTCCGTCAATATAAGTCTGGATTGCACCTCCTCGAATACATGGAACAGGAAGCTTCTCAGTGCAGATTAAGAGGATCCTCACTACTTTGACCTCATAACTTCTCAAATTTGATTACTTTTCTCTGACGACATGATTACTCAGCTATTTGCTGTCCTTAATTTAGGGGCATTGCAAACCTGGTTTTCAGTTCGCTTAGAGTGGTAGCTTGGTTAGACGTTGGACACAACGAGTTCTTCACCAAACTTAGTGGTGACTGCTGATAGCGGGACGCAATCTGCAACCTGATTTTGGGTTTTGTCGAACATCCAAACCTTGAGATCAATCAATGCTTACTAATCCATAATACAGTGTGTTTGATTTTTTTACACGCTAAATATGGGAGCATCCCAATTTGGCACGTTAGCTCTTTTTAGGGGGCTGAAACCCTTGAAATATCGTTGCTTTGGGTAATATTGTTTCCAAAATGGGATGCTCCCCTAAATATGGATTTTATTGCCTTGATTCTCAATGTTATTGTGCCCCCAATGATTTTAGATCACGACTTACGTAAAGACACCAGATATCGAGTAGATTCTGAGCATAATCAATTCATAACTAAAGAAGGTTTTTTAAGTTCTTTAGTTAAATATGAAGATAAACTTTGGTTCTTAATTTTATCAACTGTACATTGATTCAAGTAAGCTAGTATTTTCAGGAAATTCCACACCAAAATAGCACAAGCAATAGGATTTATTTGCAGGGTAATCGCATTTAAATTTGTCAACTGGGTATCAAAAACCTAGGACAGTTTTAAATCATACCTTAATCCCTTCTTCGGCTCATGAAAGCGTCATAAAGAGTTGGCACAATAGGTATGATTATTGGCAGGGTAAGGACGTGCTTCGTAGTAGTTTCCTCTGGCTCTATGGTTCAATTCTCCCAGCACTGGTCGAGCGGTCTCTAACTAGCATAGTTGCCGAGCAACACTTTGAGCAGCATTGTCATTGTCCATAGCCGCACGAAGCGCATTTCATGGCAAGACTTTGCTTTGACGGTTCTCGTTTGAGTAAATTGAGCGACTTGCGTCGCAAAAGCCCCATATAATCCTGTCCATGTCCGGTACGAAGACGGCTGTGGTCTTCCCTAAATGTGACATCGTTCCACCCAAGGTCGGCTATGTTCAATCCCCCAATGGGAGCGGATTGCCCTTGCCAAAATGGTGGCATCAACTCTATCGCTAGTGATGTAAAAACAGACCTCTGTAGTTGTTTTGTTCCAGAGTTGACCAAATCGTTTCACCATCACTACACAGGTCTTGCCCTTCCATTTCGACCGATGGGGCAAATCGGGGACTTGAGTGATGGGCACTACCCAGACTTGCCGATGTTCAATGGGATGATGGCCAGCTTCTGTAGACTCGTCATAGCTAAACTCAATGCCCTCCCACTGGGTTGTCTGTGCCGCCTTAAAGAAAGCCTCCACTCCCAAGTGGAGTTAATCTTGATTCCCTTTGAGTGCCAGGATATAGTCTCCACCGACCGTAAGGATTTGGGCGGCAATATTGCGCTGGGTACCCATGGCATCTAGGGTAATAATTGCACCTTGAATATCCAGTAGGTTCAGCACCACGGGAATGGCTGTGATCTCATTTGATTTGCTCTCCACCCGTTGTTGAGCTAACACCAGATGATGTTCACTCGCCCAGTCACTCACCGTATGTAAGGCTTTGAGTTGCTTTTCCCGATCGTAGGAACCCCGAGCCGTTTTACCATCAATATTGATCAGCTTAATCTCTAGCTGGTTGGTAATCTGCTCCACCCAACTATTGAAGCATTCATGCAACTGAGTTGGGTCAATCAATGCCAAGACTCTCGAAAAGGTATCGTGAGATGGAATACCATGGGGCAATTCCAAAAACGTCTCTAACCATTGCTGTTTCGCTTTGCCATAGGTAATTGCTACCATATTATCTGCCCCAGACAGAACCGCCAAGATGGCGATGGTCACAAGATCTACAAGTTTATGCTTGGGTTCCCGTTTGACTCTCGGGTCATCCAATGCCTCAAACTGATTAATCACGCTATGTTTGAGCTGTTTCATCTGAGTTGAAAGGGGGGATGGGGTGGGAGCACTAAAATCAATAGACATCAGGGCCGTTGAGAATGTGAACAGACTGATTTAATCTCTATCCAATTTCCTTGATTCTGGAGAAATTGTCTAGTCTGAATTGAGCCAAAGCAAACCTCTGCGCCAACGTCTATTTTGTCAAGTACAATTTATACAAAATAGCTGGGATTACCCTGGATTTATTTGGATTCGAGATTTACGACACTGACAAGATTGTATGCCAGTCAATGTCTTGATGCAATAGCGAGTGGTTTGAAGTTACCGTAAGAGAGTGGAGCCTTATTAAAAAATATTTAACCCTTTTCTGCATAACCTGCCGACATTAAAGGCGACCCTCTCTAAGGTTTCGTCTCCGGGGAAACCACGGCAATAGCGAGTGGGGGAGACCCCCACCTCATAAGGGTAGGTTTTTTACAAAGACCTCAGGTGTGGGGTGTGGGGCGTGGGGTGTGGGGTGTCTCATAAGGGTAGGTTTTTAACAAAGACGTGAGCTGTGGGGTGTGGGGTGTGGGGTGTGGGGTGTGGGGGATAAGAAAATATACTTAATTTGTCGTTAAAAATCATCATTGTCTTGATGCAATAGCGAGTGGTTTGTTCGCGAAGCGTCGCCTTTGGCGATAGTTACCGTAAGACAGGGGAGCCTTAATCAATAAGTTTTAATCATGCATCTGCATAGCCTACCAACCATAAAGGCTCCCCTGTCTAAGGTTTCGTCTCCGGGGGAAACCCCCTTTGGCCGACTGCATCGCTTCTTCAGGTGCGACCCGTGGCGAATTTAATTCTTAATAGGTCAAGCGCACCTAAGTTGTTTTCCTTTTCCTCTCCTGAGGTTAAGTCCGATGTTTTACCCAAATGTAAAAAACCTACCCCTATTCCCTACTCCCTATTCCCTACTCCCTACTCCCTACTCCCTACTCCCTACTCCCTACTCCCTACTCCCTAGCTTGCCTTGTTTTTCCAAAACCCTGGTCAACTGAGCCTTTACTTCATAATTTTCGGGTTGGATCTGGAGGGCGATTTGGTAGAAAATGATGGCTTGGTCTAACTGATTTTGTTTGACTAATGTATTGCCTAACTGTAGATACAGTTCAGGATCGTTGGATTGTATCCCTAATGCTTTGTGATAATTATCGAGATTATCTGGATTAGTCCTAATGGCTCGACGATAACAGCTGATTGCTTGATCTAAATCTACCTGGACTCTTTCTCGAAGCACATTTCCTAATTTTTCGTGTATCTCGGGGTGATCTGGCTTTAACTGTATAGAGCGACGGTAGGACGCTACTGCTTGATCGGACTTTCCCAATTGAACCAAGACACTTCCTAAACTACTGTGTAACTGAGGATGGCCTGGATTTAATTCAATAGCACTGCCATAGGCGGTAAGGGATTCATCCCAACGCTGGAGTTTGCTGAGGGCATTTCCTAAGTTTTGGTAAAATTCAAAGTACTGGTTGGGGCATAGGGCTATGGCTTGGTTTAAGGCAGCTACTGCTTCGTCTAATTTGCCGTGTTCGGTTAAGGCTAGCCCTAAATTATGGTGAGACCAGGGATTATAAGGATTGAGTTCTATGGCTCGCTGGTAAGCTGTTGCTGCTTCATGCCAATTCTGTTGTGTTAAGAGTAAATCCCCTAACCAATGGTAAGATTCACAACAGTTGGGATTGATATCGAGAGCATAGCGATAGGCTGCGATCGCTTCCGCTATTTTTCCCTGTTCTCGCAAACTATCTGCCCATTGGTGAGCGGCTAGCCAAGGGTCTTGTGATGGGGGTTCATAATCTGGTTCTTGCCACTGTCCCAATTCTTCCAATGCTTTGCGCAAGGGGTAGTATAACTCAGGATTTTCTGGGCTGAGGTCAATGGCACGACCATAAGCGGTAACTGCTTCCTGCCAATGCTGGAGTTGGGTGAGAGCCTCCCCTAATTTGTGGTAAAACTCAAAGAACTGGTTAGGGGATAGGGCTATGGCTTCTTGATAAGCAGCTACGGCTTCTTCTAGCTTCCCTTGTTGGGCTAAGGCTAAGCCTAAATTATGGTGAGTCCAAGCATTGTAGGAATTGAGTGCTATGGCGGATTGGTAAGCTGCTGCGGCTTGCTCCCAATTCTTGTTTTCTCGATATAAATCCCCTAGCCAATGGTGAGACTCAAAGCGGTCGGGATTGGTTTCAATACCATCGCGATAGGCTGCGATCGCTTGCTCCAATTGTTTGGTTTCTCGCAGAGCATCCGCTAAGCTCTCTTTAACCCGATTTATGCTGGGGTTAATGGCTATAGCGCTACGGTAAGCGGTAATGGCCTCATACCATCGAGTTTGCAAGCTCAGACTATCCCCGAGATTTTGGTAAACCCAAGCTGGCTGGTCTTGATTTAGTGCGATCGCATTTTGGTAAGAGGCGATGGCATCGTCTAAATTTCCCTGTTGCTGCTGACATTGTGCCAAGTTAGGATATACTACTTTCCCATTTTCTGGGTCACACTGACTTGCTTCCTGGTAAGCGCAAACTGCTTCATCAACTCGATTGGTTTGCCTCAGAGCATCCCCGAGATTTTTGTAGATCCAAAACGGATGGCTAGGATTGAGTGCGATCGCATTTTGGTAGGATGCGATCGCGTCTTCTAAATTTCCCTGTAGTGCTTGAGCTTGTCCTAAATTGTGATAGAAATCCGGATGGTCTGGCTCGAACTGCATCCCGTCCTGGTAAGCCACCATCGCCTGATCCAGTTTTCCTTGGGCCCTCAGAGCATCCCCGAGATGTTTGTAGACCCAAAACGACTGTTGGGGATTGAGGGCAATTGATTTTTGGTAGCTTGCGATTGCACCTTCTAAATCCCCCTGCTGAGCCTGAGATTGTCCCAAAAGGTGATAAATTCCTGGATTATCTGGCTGTAACTCAATTGCTTCCTGGTATGCTGCAATTGCTTCACTCTGTTGTCCTTGCTGTCTCAATTGATTTGCAATACTTACAGAAGTTTCAACCATAGCTAGTTCTATTTGGGAGCGCATTCTAATACTGTTTCTTAATACTGTTATTTAACGATTGTTAAAAACTTGTATTCGAGCTAGCAGTTTTTAATCGAATTGATTGTGGTATCTTAATGATTCCACCAAGACTATCTTATAGCTATAAGATTATAGCTATAAGATTATAGCTAATCAATTCGATTTTCTTATCTAAAATAGCGTTTGTAT
>NZ_JAAHIE010000261.1:0-10037 GCF_010671945.1 Moorena sp. SIO4E2 | reverse complement strand
CCTTTTTGAGTATAGACGTTCCATGGAACGTCTATACTAATCACTGATCATTTAGGGTGAGCAGTTACCACTACCCTAGTCAATTTCTTCAGCAGCACGAAGAATTAAATGACGCGCAACGGTTTGAATGCCAGTATGCTCATAGTAGTTAGTGCTAGCGTCTAGAAATGCCGCCACATAGTCTAACTTGTCATCGGCAATTTCTACAAAGCCCCCCAAACTATCGGACAGTGAATCACGGCTTAATCCAACAGAGGAAACTAAATTATCCATCCAGCCACCAACTGCATCAAAGGTTTGAGTAATGAATCCCTGTTTATCGCCATCTGGGATTGAGTCACTGATGGCTTCAAACTCATCATTGTTGGCAAAGGCTGATTGATCTCCTTCTTCAAGGGTATTTCCTACTTTAGACACAAAGTCTGCACCAAGAGGAATTACCCCATCAATGCAAACTAAAGCTACCATCCGCATCAGAGCAGCTTGATCATAGTTTTCCCGGATAGAACTGGCAAACTCAAAGGGATTCAAGCCAACCTTGTGAATTTTGCTATGGGCAAGTAATTCCCCCACTAATTTCAGACCCAAGTCAACCCCTTGAAGCTTGTCAGCTTTAGGAGTCAGTTTCTCTAAAAACGGGATCCACCTAAAGGTATCCCCGACTTTGTCAGCTAAAGCGGCTGCTGCGATCGCTTTGTCAGTTCTGTCAAACTTTTGATAAATTCCAACGGCTTTTTGGTATCCCTCATTGGGGTCTTCGTAGATGGCGAGGGCGCGATCGCGAATTTTCGTAATCACCTCGTAATCCTCTTCCCCAGTTAGCTTGCGAATGGTGTGGTTAAACCCCACGAGGTTTTCCCACTCCCCTGGGATCACAAAATCCAGTGCGTTCAGTATTTTTACGGTTAGGCTATCTGTTGACAGTTCATCAACTAACTCAATTATTGATTTACTCATAAAAAAACAAGTTTGAAGTTTGGAAACCCCGTTTATGGGGGGCCGGGTCGGAAAAACGAACGTCAAGTGCGGTTTTCACCCTGCTACCTAGCCTCGGAGGCTTGAAGCCCCGTCTAGGCAACAGGGGGGTGCTGACCTTAATATTTTCTCTAGATAGTTTCTCTAGATAGTTTTCGGTTAGTTTAACCTACACCATCATAACTATAACAATCGGATTTGAGTTGTGAAACTCTCCAAGACCGGAAGTGGAGCAACAGACCACAAGTCGAGGTATAGGGGCAATAATTTCACCATTGGTTCTTTGACCCCAAATCAATTGGGAGTGCGCTAAGCGTGGGATCTATTTAACTCATCGCTATCTTAAAATTATTGACACTCCCCGGTCGCGCATACGCGGGGATTCTTCGTTCAACGACCCATCTTGCTCAACCAAACCGGAGTCAGGAAAAGTAGAGGACAGATCTCCGGAAGAGTTCGGATCAATGATCCAGGTTCCGGTGTGCCCCACCGTACCTAAGGCTCTTTCAAGAATATTGATTGCAGCGTTGTGGTCGCGGTCTAATTGACAACCACATTTGCAGGCATGAGTCCTAGTTGATAGAGACTTTTTCACTACCTCGCCACATTGAGAGCAATTCTGGCTAGTATAGGCAGGATTTACTGCTACAGTCACCCTGCCAAACTTCTGACCAAAATGTTCTAGCCATTTTCTGAATTGATACCAACCTGCATCATTAATAGACTTGGCTAGACAGTGATTTTTAACCAAATTCCTGACTCTCAAATCTTCGTAAGCGACCAAATCGTTAGATTGGACTACGCAACGCGCCAGTCTCTTGGCGTGTTCTTGACGTTGCCTACTTATTTTGAGGTGTGCCCTACCTAGTCTATTAATTGCTTTCTTACGGTTAGCTGAGCCTTTCTTTTTGCGAGATACTCGACGTTGATAAAATTTAAGGTTTTTCTCCCCTTTTCTGTAGAATCGAGGATTAGGTTCGGCATAGCTATTAGAGTCGGTATAGAACTCTTTTAGCCCCACGTCCAAGCCAACAGTATTGCCAGTAGGTCTTAAAGTTTCCGTACAATCAACGGAAACACAAAACTGAACATAATAGCCGTCAGCTCTTTTTACTATCCGAACCCGCTTGATCTGTTTTTTTTCAAAACGCCACAAGTCCCATGTACCCTTTAATCTAAGCCTTCCTATCCCTTTTTTGTCGGTGAATGTAATAGACTTTTTGTCTGGAGATATTTTCCAACCAGATTGCTTATATTCAACAGAACGGCAATGCTTTTGGAATTTGGGAAAGCCTTTTTTGCCAGGTACCTTTTTCTTGCAGTTATCAAAGAAACGAGCAATCGATGACCATGCCCTTTCAGCCGCAGCTTGACGAGCAGTCGAGTTCAGTTCATTGGCAAATGAAAAATTCTTGGCCAAGGTCTTACAATATTTGTTTAAATCATATTTATTTAGACCTTGATTGTCCATCCACAGACGAAGACAGCTATTTCGCACAAACTTGACAGTCCTAATCGCCTCATCAATGGATTGATACTGTCCTTTTTTTCCGTATGCCTTAAACTCAAGTATGATCATCAGAACTCGACCTCTTCTGCTATATTATTATGCTAGCAGACTTAGAACAAAACGACAAGTGGCATTGTTAAGCTGTTCAGCATTTAGATTGGGATACCTAAATCTCTCAAAGGGAACAGCGGATCTGGGAACAGCGGATCTGGGAAAAACCAATTTAAATACGCATCAGCTTACACTTTCTGTAGTGATACAAGATGAAATTCTCCCACTCCTAGAAGGCGCGTCAAGCCGCTATAAGCTTTCATCCCCGCTCGCTTTGTGACGGGGTTTTCAGCTGTTATAATCTTATAATTATGAAGAGCTAAGGGCTCAAGTCTCTAGGTCTCGGGTTTAACCTATTCCCGGAGAGGATGTCAAGGCTGTACGATTACCGGTGTTCCTATAGCCACCTTTTCAAATAAATCTCGGACATCTTTATTGAGCATTCGGATGCAACCGTGAGAAACAGCTTGTCCGACGAGTTCCTCAGCAGTTGTTCCATGAAATCCAATATAATTCTTCCCATTAGTCCAAAAACCAATCCAGCGATCGCCAAGGGGATTATTCGGCCCTGGAGGAATTACTTCACCTGTCCAGGGATGCTCCCAAGCTGGATCCTGAAGCTTTTGGATCACTTCAAAATTGCCTGTTGGTGTTTCCCAACCCGCTTTACCAATGGCAATTGGGTAACTGTTTAGGACTTGAGCCGCTTGATAGACATAAACACGACGTTCACTCAATTTAATCACCAAACGAGTAATTTGAGTAGCCTCTGCTGGGATGTCTTCTTCTAGAGGAAGATATATATCCGGGTCTCCAAGGGGTGGCAATTTTGGGACTTCAATTCCAGGCAATTGATTTTGATGTAAAACCTCTTTGGTAGTAGCGTCAGGACTACTGGTTTTTTCAGAGGCAGCTACCTGCTGTTGCCCATCAAGTATTGGAATTACTATACTCAAGCAGAGTAGCATTAAGCTCCGAGATAGCAATTTACCTCTCACCATTCCTAATGATTTTTTATTTATAACAACTTTATAACATCACTTTAATAGACTTGAAAAGCCACATTACCAAAAACCTTAACACCCAGGTTAGAATTGTTGTTTTTATAAAAAATTAGTAAATCTCCTGATAAATATTCCGGAAAAAATCTATTATTTCCGTAGATATTACAGTAGATTAGTTAATTTTAAATCCTTCGATTAACATAAATATAAGTTAAGTTGATGATGAAAATTAAAAACTTGAATGTGTGGACAGGGACTACCTTGTCACTGCTGCTGTGTACCCTTGCTATGGCTCCCGCTAAGGCTAATCCAATGGGTGAACAAGCCCAAAACCGGATCCTCAAACAAGATAGGGGGCAAGAGCTTAACAAAGGTACTATCAAGAGTATCGTTGGCAATATGGTAAAGGTTAAGCTTGACAACGGTGAGAGCCAAACTGTTTGGCTACCGACTTCCAAGCTCAGGCAATGGCATTTGATAGAAGGTAAGCAAGTCTTGATGGCTGGGAATCGTATCGTTAATGTTGTTAGTTCAATTGCTTTGGCGAGTTCAGACACTAGGAGGGTTACCAGTAGTGTTAGCGAGGTGTTAGAGTCTCTCCAACAGAGGCGTATCGAACGGATGAACCGTATTCGGAGAACTGTCATTTCCACTCCTGTACAGCCAACAGTGACAACTCCTCCTCGAACCCCAATTGGGATACCTGTCAGAGCACTTTGGTAATGGTTCATGCTTGACAAGGCTTTGTCATAGTAATGAGGTACACAGGATTTTTTTCTTTGTTTCCTACTCCCTGCTCGGAAGCTCCCTATTCCCTGTTTCCTATAACCAATAAGGTAGCCCAATTGAAAATGGCTATCCTACTATTCCCATAAAAAATATTGCCCGGAGTTTTAACTCCGGGCTAATCAATAAAGTTGATTAAAATGAACTAATCATTACCTGAACGGGTTACCGATAATTCTATTTTGGAGCTACAATATATGGAGAGGAAACCCCTTGAGCCTTATCTGATTTGACCAAAGCCTGATAAAGCATAGAGACCATTTCAGCATGAGTAGCAGGTTCATTGGGTCTGAGCAAGGTTTTGTCACTGTAGTTAACAACTATACCCGCTTCTGTTGCTGCTGCTACTTTATCAATCGCCCACTCAGGAATCTGATTCTTATCTCGGTAAATCTGTAAGGTTTTGGCTGGATTCGATGAAGGTTGAAGATCAAGACCGCTAATCAGGCTAACCAAAACCTGTACACGAGGAACCTTTTGCTCAGGACGGAACTTCTCTCCGGGATATCCTGACATGAAGCCGGTTTCGGTAGCTTCATCAATGGCTTTAGAGGCTGATTTATCAGTAGGTTTATCCTTATAATTTACTCGTTGTCGCTTCTTCTGCTCTTGAAACACTTTTTGAATTTGAGCAGCCAACTCTCCCCTTGTCACGGGTCTGTTCGGTTGAAATTTCTGATCAGGTAAGTTAATTAATAGCTTGTCCTGGGCTAGAGGTATCATGAAAGGACTTGCCCAATGATTATTAGGAATCTCTGCTGGTTGAATGGAGCGGAAATCGCTAACATCTATAGGGATAGTTTGTGATGAGGATTCGGCTTTGTCAGGACCTGTGCTACCGTCAGTACTGCCATCTGATCCGGCTTTGTCAGAACCTGTGCTACCGTCAGTAGTGCCATCTGATCCGGCTTTGCCCTTAGCCATGGTGCGGTCGGGATATCCTGTCGATGAGTACCCCGATGAGAATAGCCCCAGGAATTGATTAGTTTCTGAGTCCTCTGGTGAGTTATCTTGTTGAGCTGACCCAAGCATTAAACCGGTAGCTGGATCAGGTGAATATCCCCTAAACAAAGAACGATTTCTTGATTTGGACCATGAGGAGCGCGCAGATGATGACTTACCCCCACCCGTGATTGATTTAAGGCTTGGGAATATTGATGATTCCCCCGTTGACTTAGATGATGCTATGGGAGAATCAACGGATTTTAAGCTAAATTTTCCCCGGTTGCCCCTCGTTCCCCAAAACAGAATTAGACCAATAGTAGCGAAGGCTACGATAATTGCCAGTAATTCATCAAGGTCTAGAATTGGTTTACGACTTGGCTGAGGAGCTGTTGGGGGTGATGTCCGCTCGGACGGTGATTGATTTGTCATAGAGATGGCTGAGATACATATCTTTTGACTGTTCCGGTTTTAAAGCCTAGGGATTGCTTTAAGTTACCTAGATTAAACCATAGCTATGTTTTTCACCAAAGATTCAAATTTTCCAACCCCAGGTTAATCTTACTCCCCAAAATACTAGTAAACTTGCCAGTGCTAACCAATCACACCAGCGTAAGCGCAGTTGATGCCACTCCACTTGATGTTCATTGGGACTAGTAAAGCCTCTGACAGTCATGGCACTAGCAATTTGCTCAGCCCGTAACAGCAGATTTTCCAGAAGCTTTTCCGCAACCATTAACCAAACTTGTAGGCTTCGGCTCAGACCGAGTTTTTTCCAGTTGATAGCACGAGTGCGTATGGAACGACCTAAATTCTGTACTTCTTCGAGCACTAGGGGGATAAAGCGCAAGGAAAGGGTTAAGGTCAGCAGAATTTCGGTAACTGGAACATTCAAACGCCGTAAGGGTTTGATTAAGCTTTCTAAACCTGCGGTAATTTCTTCTGGTGCTGTGGTAAGCAGGAAGAGACTGGAACTGTAAACTAGGATAAATAGAGTTGTGCTGATGCGGATCGCTAAATCTATTGAGCGACGAGTAATAGTAACACTAATCATAGTAAAGGCTTTACCACTCCAGATCACATAACGGTAGTCACTAGGTTGAGGTAGGGTGAGTTCTTCAGGTAGTCTGACTTGATGGTCAATGGCCATACCATCTGGAGCGATCGCAGTGATCAGGAAGACAAAACATGCCAGCATCAACAACCAACCCATTTGCTGACGCCACACCCGCCAGGGAATCCTAGCAGATAAGGTGATTAAAATCAGTAACGAGGATAACCCGATCCTAGAGTAGGGATTTGCCAACAGGGGTGCGATCAGAAAACTGGTCAACCAAAACATCTTGACCCTGGAGTCGAGGTGATGCATCCAGGTTACTGGTTGTTCCAAATACAGTCCGATGGGAAGCGATCGCAATAAGTCCATGTTAGTGGTGAGTCCTGAGTGGGCAGTAGTCGAGAGGGTTAGTTATCAAACACGGGTAGCTCGATTCAGGTTGATTTGAGCTTCTTCTCCATCACGGACTTTTTTACCTCGCCACAGTAAGCGTAGTGGTGTACCGGTGAAATCTAATTGTTGGCGGAACTGACGCTCTATGTAGCGACGGTAGTTTTCTTTGAAGCGTTTGGGGTCGTTAACAAACAGGGCAATAGTGGGGGGTTTAGTTCTTACCTGGGTGCCGTAGTAGATTTTGCCCTGACGTCCTTGGCGATTGGTGGGAGGAGTGTACCAGCTAACGGCTTCTTGTAGGACTTCATTAATTACAGAGGTAGAGACACGACGTTGATGTTGATTAGCAGCGGTGTCAACTAAATCCAAAATTGTTTCGACCCGCTTGCCTGTCAAGGCACTGACAAAGATGATTTCAGCCCACTCGATAAAACTCAGTCGGTCTTTAACCAGTTTTTGGTATTCATAGATAGTGTAGGAATCTTTTTCTATGGCATCCCACTTATTGACTACAATTATCGCAGCACGCCCTTCATCCGCAATACGTCCTGCCAGTTTTTGGTCTTGCTCTGTCACGCCATCTATAGCATCAATCACCAGTAGCACTACATCTGAGCGGCGAATGGCTTTGAAGGCACGATTAATACCAAAAAATTCTGGTCCGTAAGTAACGTTTTTCTTTTTGCGAATGCCAGCGGTGTCAATCAACCGATAAGTTTGGGCTTCAGTACCCTTGTTTGGGTCGGCTGACCGTTCTACTACCATATCAATGGCATCACGAGTAGTGCCAGAAATTGGACTGACGATGGAGCGATTTTCCCCAGTTAGGGTGTTCAATAAGCTCGACTTTCCCACATTGGGGCGTCCGACAATAGCGACTTTAATCTCTGGGATTTCTGGGATATTGTCTACATTCGGCAGGTAGGTAACCAGCTTTTCTAGTAATTCTCCTGTACCATTGCCATGAATTGCTGAGACCGGGAAGGGTTCTCCTAAATTCAGTTCCCAAAACTGGGAGGCTAGAATAATTCCTTGCTGGGGAGATTCACATTTATTGACAGCTAGGACAACTGGGACATGTTGTTGACGTAACCATTGCGCGATCGCTTCATCTCCAGCTGTCGGTCCTGCTTGACCATCCACCACCAAAACTGCTGCACTAGCTTCACTCAAGGCTGCCATTGCCTGTTCTCGAATCAAGGGCAAGAACTCGGTATTGTCATCAAACACTAAGCCGCCAGTATCGACAACCAAGTAATCTCGGTCTTGCCAGAAAGCAGGGCGATAAGTGCGATCGCGGGTTACTCCTGGCTGGTTGTGGACAATAGCATCGGTCACCCCGGCCAAACGATTGACTAGGGTTGATTTCCCCACATTCGGGCGTCCGATAACTGCAACAATTGGCAGGGCCATAAACTGGATGTCCTCAAAGGAGGAGTGTGAATGCTTTAGTCTTACATTTTATCGCAGTAAGCATTCGCAGGCTCTCAGCCCTCAGCCCTCAGCCCTCAGTCTTGGCCTTTGGGCCACGCTACGGGAATGGCTCAAGCTACGCCCACGCTACGGGAATAGCTGATCGCTGATCGCTGATGGCTGATGGCTGATGGCTGATGGCTGATGGCTGATTGCTGATTGCTGATTGCTGATAACTTACTCAGCACTTGGATCATAATAGTCATGACTCAAGCAAGGTACAGGCACAATTTCCCCTTCGACGTCCCCTAAGAGAACTTTTAACCCTGCACCACCAGCCTTAGTGCGGATATAAGCTAAACCAAACACTCCCTGGTCAGTTTCCGTCAAGCTGGTCAGCTTGCCCACTTTTTCTCCATCTACGGTAATGACACTTCCTAGGTCAGTAGGAGCACTTAAGCGGATACCCCATAGTCGTTGCTTCACTCCTTTGTAGGTATTCAAGCGCGCAATGGTTTCTTGACCAATGTAACAGCCTTTGCTAAAGGAAATGCTTTGCCATAAACCAGCTTCGAGAGGATTGTAATCTTCGGTCAGTTCATGACCTGGCGCAGGGCGTCCCTGTTGGATACGCAACTGTTCCCAAACGCGATCGCCTATGGGGATTGCTCCTGCTGTAGTTAAGGTTTGCCAAACCTGGGCAGCATTCTCGGCAGGGCAAATTAGAGTATATCCAGGCATTGCCAAGCCACTCCCGACAGCGATGCGGACTTGATTATCCCCGAGCATCAGTTGCTGGTGACTAGCATCTTCTCCTGAGATATCGACACCCAACCCTGTGAAGAGGGCATCACTAACGGCTCCAATCAAGCAGAAAACAGCATGGTGATCCGATACATCCTGCAATCCGACTCGATCCATGGGAAAGATATAACGATCCAGCCACTCCATGATCTGCTGGCGGCAATTTGGAGAAACTAGTAATAGCACTGAATCTGCTAAGATATAGGCAGTAGCTAAGTCAATAGTCCGAGCTGTAGATGTGACAAAAACCGTCTCACAGCCTTGGCCTGGCCTTCGTGTTTGGAAGTCATTGGTGCTTTGATTGTGTAGATAGCGTAGTCGGTCATCACCAGATACTTTGATCAACCCCCAATGGCAACAATCAACTAAGGCAACTCCCTGACGGGCTGCTTCAATCCCTGCTGCATCATTGCCAAAGCTTACGGGAATCATCCGTGAAGCCACCGACTCAAACTTTGCCCCAGCCAGGCGCTGGGCATCTAGCAATTGGTCATTTGTCATTGGTATCTACCAGTGGCAATCCTGCCACAACTTCTTCTACTAGCTGTTTGGCTTTTGCATCTAGACACTGCCAATCCACCTCACCAGCCTGATCAATCAGCATCGGGTCAATTTCTACTGGCTGAGTGTCTAATTCAGACTGGGTGGGCTTATAGTCACGAAAACAGACTTGGAAACACAAATCCCATAAATTAATGGCTACTGAAGTATCTTGATGTGCCAAACACATCTCATAGCCCGGTATGGGTGTAGTAACGTTTTGATAGGTGACTTTCCAGTTTGTTGGCTCCAACTGTCGCCCAATTTGGTCTATTATACGAATAAACGTAGGTTGCATCAGCAGTTGAGCTTGTTCCCATGCCAGCGTATCCTTAAATAGGGGTTTCATTAATCCACTCCCACACAGCCCTTGAAGGGTGTTATTTTACCAGACATTAACTAAAACCGCAATATTCACCGGCTATCCGTCGCTCTTAATACTATACCGATATCTGCTCTATCCTAATAACCAGTGGACTATCATCTTTGAAAAATTCCTCTTCCGGTAGAGTATTCTAAGTTGAGCCAGATAATCGTAAGCATTCAGCGGTCAGCGGTCAGC
>NZ_JAAHIE010000260.1:0-10097 GCF_010671945.1 Moorena sp. SIO4E2 | reverse complement strand
TGCGGTATGGGAGACAAGAGACGCTTTGTCAGTATGTTTATTGATGCTTTGCAAAATAATGCTTCTCTGAATCCACTGTAAGCTCCTTTATTATTAAACTGCTCACATCTGGAGATAACTGAAAATATTTTTTTATATTTTCTGCGCAACAAAGATATCGAACTATGAATAAACAGGTAGATACAATGTCAGATAAATTTGGATATAAAAGCCTTAAAGAAGAAAATTTACCTCAACGGGAGATGTCTGCATCTGATCGATTTATTGACATTGATGCACGAAAAGATTGTTGCGATTTGCCATCTAATATATGGCCGTTTCTAATTGAAAGTAGCTACAAACAGCATTGGAAGGAAATTCCTATTTGGAAGAGTGCTCTGGAAATGGTGATTTACCCAATGCTTCTGTACGAACTAAGACCTAAAGTAGTCATTGAAATTGGGGCGTTTACAGGCGGTAGTGCTGTCTGGATCGCTGATCATCTGCAGATCTTTGAGATTCCATGCCAGGTTTACTCTGTTGACATTAATCTTGCCTTCTTAGACAAGAAATCACAACAAGACGATCGCATCACTTTCATTGAGGGTGATGTCAACAAAATTGAGGAATTATTTTCTGCCAAAATGCTTTCTGAATTAGATCATCCCTGGCTAATTATTGAAGATGCTCATGTCAATGTCTCTGGGATTTTAAGCACTTTTCATTCTCATGGACATGCTGGAGACTATATTATTATTGAGGACACCAATCTAGAGTGCTGGAAGTATTGGGATGAAAACTTTGAAGATATTGGTGATGTTAAGAGTGACAAGATTAGAGAGGTTAGTAGATTTTTGATGCAGTATAAAGACACTTACAAGATTGATGCTTTTTACCAAGACATTTTTGGATATAACGGTTCAAAATGTTGGAATTCAATCATCAAAAGAATGTTGTAAAATCTGTTAAAAACCTCAATCTCAAGGTGAGATGACTCCTGGCAGGGTTGCGAGCGTCTATGGGGGGAGTTTAGTAGTCCTGTAGAAGTAGTGATTTTACATCTTTTTTCGGTAGTGGTACAAAAGTAGTGATTTTAATCCCCGAAACCTTGACGCTTACCGTAGCCAAATCACTACATCTTTACCACTACCATTTTTTTGGCATTGCTGAATCTTCGAATGATTATGAGTAGGGTGGGCATCCTGCCTGTCCGGAAATATTGATAACGGGCAAGATGCCTGTTCCACGCCTGATGCCCGTTCCACAAAACTATTCAAATCATTCCACTATTCAGCAATGCCAAAATCTGAGCCTATGGATGGTGCGTTACTGGACGGACTTTGCCAGGCCCGAAAAGGCGGAAAATTTGGGCGAGCCCTTCCCTAACGCACCCTAAAGAATTTCCTAACCTTAAGAGGAGGGGGTGAAAAAAGACCTGATAAAGTCTGGCGCACCTGCGGAGCATCCTGGGGGTTCAGAGGGTTGAGGTGCCGGAGGCTTTTCAATAATCTCAACACCTACCTCTTCCCAACCTTTACGGACAGCTTTTTGTTCCAGGCTGCCAACACCAAATCGGTCACCTGCCACCTTGTATGTCTCTCTGGCAGCATCCTTAAAATCTGAGGTGGAACCCAGCTTATCCCTCAAGGTAAGATACCAGATCCAACCGGCCTTGTCCCAAGCGTATCCACCAATGTCCAGAGCAGCAATGTAGAAGGCTCGGTTGGGGATACCAGAATTGATATGAACCCCACCATTATCTTGAGACCCGGTGTAGATGTCTCTCATATGACCTGGTTGAGGGTCTTTACCTAGTCTGGGGTCGTTATAAGCACTCCCTGGTTCTTTCATGGAGCGAATGCCTTTAGCATTGACATTCTCAGTAAACAGACCAGCTCCAATCACCCAATCCGATTCACTAGCAGTTTGGTTCAGTGTCCGTTGCTTAACTAGGATTCCGAACACATCAGCGAAGTGTTCGTTGAGAGCACCTGGTTGATTCCGATAGACCAGTCCTGCTTCATATTGGATCACCCCATGGGTCAGCTCATGACCAATAATATCGATGGCGATAGTAAAGCGATTGAAGAGTCTCTCCTCTTCTGGCAAATCTTCATCCCCATCCCCATAGGTCATCTGTTGACCATTCCAGAAGGCGTTGTCAAAACCGCGCCCATAATGAACGGTTGAGGTCAACACCACCCCTCGATCATCAATCGAGTTCCGCTCGTATATGTCACGATATAAATCAAAGGTGGCTCCAGAACCATCGTAGGCTTCATCTACTGCTGTGTCACCTGTGGCCGGGTCTCCTTCCCCCCGGACTTGACGGCCAGGTAAACGAGTTTGGTAGTCTGCATGGCAGATCACCCGTTGTTTTGCTGCTCCTGGTTCTCGGGAACTGGGTCGTGTGGAGAAGTCAGCTAATTCCTGGCGCACCCCACGGAACTGACCAGATTCCACTAGGGCGCTCAATGCCCGTTCTCGCTGCATAGGGCTTCCCTGTTCTGAAACTTCCCGCAGCATATACGCCGGAACAATACAGTGCAGAGGGTTGTGGTGGTGATGGTGGTGATGGTGGTGATGGTGGTGATGGTGGTGATGGTGGTGATGGTTTATCTTGGTAGGCATAGTAGTATTTAAGTATTTTTGCTATTACTATGATCGCCCTTGCTAGCTCAGGTTTTATTGCCAAGTTTTATTGCCAGAAGCAACACCTTGGAAACCTTGCCAGCCACTTTTAATCATAGCGAAGTCAACTCAAAACAGTTTCTGATTTATGGCATTGCTTATTGGTCGGATGATTAAGTCTGTTCTATCTTTCCTTACTTCCAGTCTCTTCACCCTGTTTCACCGTTTCATAAAACATCCCCCCAAATCAGCAACGCCTTTATCTGTGGTGTCTCGATTGAAAAAATCGATACCCAAATCAGCATTACATTATAGGTTAGATTTCCGAGCTTTTAACTCTTTGATACAACAATCGTTACAATATAGTCGGATTGTATTATTTTTTCCTGATTAGTCATTGGCAAGGGTTCAACATTTTTTAATATCATGGAATAGCCATCAAAATTTTTAACGGCTAAATTTTCTTGGGCTGCTCTCAGGGTTAACTCAACCTCCTCTGGTTGTGAGTTTTCCTTAACAACCTCGAAGGCAATGGTGACTTGTCCTGGCTGCACACAAACCGCATCAACTGGGCATCTGGAATCCTCTACTATATCCAGAACCTTAACTTGCATCGTTTTCGATTCCATTAAGGCCATCTGATCGATATGAAGTTGAATCTCTTGATTTAAATCCGCCTTAACCAAATTTTCTGTTGCTTGAATCTCTTGATTTAAATCCGCCTTACTCAAATTTTCCGTTGCTTGAGTACAACCGAGCATCGGTTGAATCAGACTACAAATGATAATCAGTTTGATGAACCCTGAGACTAAAGCTAATCCGTTCGATTTCGTCATGATTGACCACCCCAAGTCGGTGTAAATGTAAGCCGTCAGCCGTCAGCCGTCAGTGGTCAGTAGTCAGTGGTCAGGGGTCAGGGGTCACCCGTTCGCTGATAGCTGATAGCTGATAGCACCTCAAGTAGCGTGCGCGTAGCGCATTAGCTTAAGTTTAACTTAGCAATCAAAGCACTAACGGGCTAAAAACCCGATCGTTCTTCAATTGAAATTATCTGAAGTTATCGAGTTAGTTACTCCTTGTCTTCCTGCTATTTTTTTTGAATTACTTGCATTAGAAGCAACACTGTCCCCTTTAGGAGAGAGAGAGTTGCTTAAACCTATAGGGAATAATCCCACCAGCTCAATGCTGGTGATGGTAACCTTTTCGCACCTACTTATTTTACCCTACTTATTTTAGAGTATTTTATCTTAATTGACATAAGAATAAACCGAAAAATCCTCAAGATCCTAACCGTGACTGTAATCCTATGGTAACCATTCAGCCCAAGGCTGATCAGCTATCAACTATTTCTGAAGGGTAACAGAACTCTGCCCTGCCAAACCGGGTCTCGAAAAAGTGCCCTATTTGAAAAAGCGATTAGGGCTGACTCTCTTTATTGATCCAGCATTGTCTTATCTTAGCTAAGAGCTGAATGGTGATGTCGGATTTGAATACAATATCTTGCGATTTATTAATTAACGTAAATTTATCAATCCAGGAACTTGCAACAATGAATTGAAATCAATTAACTGGTAAATAAGGGTAAATGCTATTCGAGGATCAATACTCTTACCCATAAGCCGGTCTTGCATAGGTGGGTCACGTTTTTGAGAGCTATACGACTTATCACGACCAAGCTTAGATATTGTTTCAGTTTATGGAACATCATGACTAAAAGTTTGTTAAAAATTTATCCCCTTGGCCATCTCAGTCTTGCTTTGGTGGAATGGGTATTACTGGCATGGGCGATTCGCCTGTGGCGTCGCTCAACTAGTCTGGCCATGATTGTGCTGCCAATTGTGCTAGCAAGCATTAGCTATGACAATCTAGTTCTGGCCATGGGGAGCCTGATTGGTGAAGGAGATCTCCTGAAATCACTGAGTATGGTGCGCTTCCTATTACACTTCTTAGTAGTGCCGCTGTTCATTGTAATTGCTGTTGAGCTAGCTCACCGCGCTGGAGCAGTTTGGGCTAATACAATTGTACGAGTTTTCTCCTGGGTGCTTGCCCTAGGACTGGGTGGGTTTGAAGTGGCGACCCAGTTTGTTGGCCTAGAATTGGTTCCAGTCACCTTTGCTGGCACCTTGCGCTACACAGTAGCGGAAGTGAGTGCTCCACCAATTGTAACAATTTTGGTCAATTTGTTCGTGCTGCTGATTGGTATCGGCATCTGGGTAAGGCTGAAATGGCCATGGCTATTTGTGGGAACCTTGGTTGCCCTAATTGGCAATGCTGTACCGATTTCTCGAGTTGGGACCCTTGTCGGTAGTGCCTCTGAATTCGTCATGGCTCTGAGTTTGCTATTAACTGAGCGGCGGACACAGTTTGTTCGTGCCCAACTCGGCTCAGGTGAAAAGACAACGAAGGTTGAAGGTTGGGTTGAAGGTTGAAGGTGGGGTTGAATGTTGAAGGTTGAATGTTGAAGGTTGTTCGCGTAGCGTGGCCTTTGGCCAAGGTTGTTCGCGTAGCGTGGCCTTTGGCCAAGGTTGGGTTGAAGGTTGTTCGCGTAGCGTGGCCTTTGGCCAAGGTTGTTCGCGTAGCGTGGCCTTTGGCCAAGGTTGGGTTGAAGGTTGTTCGCGTAGCGTGGCCTTTGGCCAAGGTTGTTCGCGTAGCGTGGCCTTTGGCCAAGGTTGGGTTGAAGGTTGTTCGCGTAGCGTGGCCTTTGGCCAAGGTTGTTCGCGTAGCGTGGCCTTTGGCCAAGCTTGGTTTTAATGTTGTTCGCGTAGCGTGGCCTTTGGCCAAGGTTGAAGGGTTAATAACCTGAAAGCTGTAACCTGTAACCTCTAAGCTCTAACCTGTAACCTGTAACCTCTAACCTGTAACCTTCAACCTCTAACCTTCAAGCTGCAACCTGCAACCTGCAACCTGCAACCTGCAACCTGTAACCTTAAACCTGCAACCTTAAACCTGCAACCTGCAACCTTCAACCTCTAACCTTCAACCTCTAACCTGTAACCTGTAACCTCTAACCTGTAACCTTCAACCTCTAACCTTTAACCTTCAACCTCTAACCTGTAACCTTCAACCTCTAACCTTTAACCTGCAACCTGCAACTTAGTTATCCTAAAAGAGCTTACTGCCATGAATGCCGAATTTAAATTTAGACCAATTCCCTTTGCTTGGGTTGCTATCCATCCCAAGCCGATAGGTGTTGTTCAGTTAATTGGTGGTGCGTTTTTCGGAAGTTTTCCGACAATTTTCTACCGATATATCGCCAAGCGATTATTTGAATCAGGTTATACCGTTGTTGCCAGACCGTTTAGATTTACCTTCCGCCATTGGCCTGTAGCAATTGGTTTGGTCAAAGAAGAAAAAACCCTATTCCAGGGAATTTTGGAAGAAGCAAAAAAATTGGGCTATGAGTACAGTATCTATGAAGAAGACTACTCTGCCAGAGGGAATAATTATTTTTGGTTAGGTCACAGCCTTGGAACAAAATACATCGCACTCTTGGAACTTTTAAGTGATTTGGAGTCCAAAAAACTTCAGGAAATTCTGGGAGATTGTGTGGGTAAAGATCAATATGAGCAGATTGAAGATAGCCTCAGAGATGCTGAGCTAAAATATATTTCTTTGATCAATCAACCATCTGTATTAATGGCTCCTGTTATTAGCGGTACCAGTAGTGCGGTTCCTGTTCCATTCATAGCTGATTTAGTAGACAGACTTGGTTTCGGGGTGTTACCCACACCCGAACAAACCTATTGCTTGATCAAAAATAGCCGTTTATTTAATCTTACTGCTTTGATTAGCTTCAGTAAGGATAAGATTGCTGAAGAAGCTGGAACGGTGCGTTGGCTAGAGGAGAATTTAGGCAATAAACTTCTCATTGATGAGAAACTTCCCGGTAAGCATCTAACTCCCCTCGGTTGGCTCCGGGGAAATGATCAACTTGCGGATACCGTGATTCAAGTGATCACAAAACTAGCCGAGCGAGTCTAAGGGAACAGGGAATAGGGAACAGGGAATAGGGAACAGCGGATCTGGGAACAGGTAAGAAACAAGAGGGATCCCCCCTCCCTTAATAAGGGGGGAAGGTAAGTGGGAAAAAATTCTGTGTACCTGATTACTATGAGAAACGCTAGATTAGAGCAACTTAACGCTAATATTAGCTAGCGCTGATCGGATGTAATGTACTGGTGATAAAGTTGGTGCTCAACTGTCAACTGTCAACCTCCAACCTCCAACCTCCAACCTCCAACCTCCAACCTCCAACCTTAAACTTTAAACCTCCAACCTCCAACCTCCAACCTTCAACCTCCAACCTCTAACCTCCAACCTCCAACCTCCAACCTTCAACCTGCAACCTCCAACCTTCAACCTCCAACCTCCAACCTCCAACCTCCAACCTCCAACCCCCAACCGTCAACCTTCAACCTTCAACCAAATAACCTTGGCCAAAAGGCCACGCGATCGCGTTCAACCGCTAAAAGCTTTGCCATTGTTGTAAGATGGAGAAAGTAAAGAATTGTTAAAATCAACGAACCATTAAATTCATGGCTATATTTCGTCAGTACATTGCTCCCCTACTGGCATTACTAGGCTTCTTAATTGCCCTATTGGCAGTCAGTTCTCGGATCTTTTTACCGAACGATATGCTAGCCCCTGCACCGATTGAAGAGTTTGACGCTGCCAGCATTCAAGCACCAGTATCGGCTCAGTTGGTTGTTAACCAAAATTCTGGGAACACTGGTGAGTAAGCCATTGTTAGCACGGTACCAGCTACGCCTGGGAACGGTACGAGAACGGGCAATTTTGGTGAAGTTCATGGAATTAACTTACCAAGAGCTTTTCCCAGAACAAAATGATTTTTCTCACCTGGCGAGGACTGTTAAACAGTACTTTTCCAGAGAAACCCCGCTGTGGTGGGTTACAGTAGCGGATGGGAACGTTTCTAGGAAAGGCTCTATCGTAACTCATCCCTTGCCAGTTGGTTGTCTGTGGATGGGAAATGGGGTTGATCAGGTAAATGGCGATCGCTATACCTATATTTTTTTACTGTACGTCATGCCAGCACACCGCCGTCAAGGCATTGGTTCAGCACTGATGCAGCAGGCTGAAGCTAGGGCAAGGGCAAGAGGCGATCGCCAAATTGGACTACAGGTGTTTCAATCGAATCAAGTCGCTTTGAACCTTTACCACGGACTGGGTTTTAGAACCCAATCTCTGTGGATGGTTAAACCATTGCACAGACAATACTAATTAAGAAACTGGTAGAATCAGGCAAGATAAGGTAGGTTATCAGGCATGTATGAAGATGATGATCTAAGTTTACTGGATAATACGGCTTTACTAGAAAGCCCTTTAGATGACATAGAGCCGATTGAAGATGAGTTAGAAGCTCCCAAACCTGATCCAGAGGAAATGCTGGCTCTGTTAACGGCACCGGAAAGCCAGCAACGGATGCTAGCAGCTCGTGCTTTTTGTGAGTTGCAAGATGAGCGGGCAATTCCCGATCTGATTAACCTGTTAAATGATGTTTGTCCCTTAGTGCGGGTAAGTGCTGCCTATGGTCTAGGGCGCAATCCCAGTCCCACGGCAGTAAAGCCCTTGATTGACCAACTTAACCAAGATTGGAACGGTTATGTCCGTAAAGGGGTTGTCTGGGCATTGGGGAACTGTCGCGATCGCCGTGCTTTAGCGTCTCTAATTGATTCCCTAAAAACGGATATTCCTGCAGTGCGTTTGTGGGCAGCTAGTGCTCTGGCGCAAATGGCAGAGTTAGATTATGAAGAAGTAATCGCATCGATTCCGCCCTTAATTACTGCTTTAAGGAAAGACCCAGTAGCAGCAGTGCGCAGTAATTGTGCTTGGTCTATCGGGCAACTGTGTCGGGAATTGCCCTCCAATGCGGTTTACGCTGGTGCTATTGATGCCTTAATTGAAGCATTTGCTGATGATCAAGACCTAGGGGTACAAGAAGACGCCAAAGCTGCCCTCTTGAAAGTGGGAGACCCCCGTGGACTTCAGATGATTGAAATGATCGAGATGGAAGGGTTTTTGTAATTGGGTTTGTTATTGCGTTGGGCACTTCCCACACTTCCTACACTTCCCACACTTCCCACACTTCCCACACTTCCCACACTCCCGCCTCTCCCCACACTCTTCTCCCTATTCCCTTATGCTTGTAGCCCCTCTTGCGCTACACTAGCCACCTGCTCAACACTGTCATTAGCTAATGTTTCTAGGACTGCCCTAGCCTCTTCTCCTCCCAGATTAACTAGTGCTTGTACTAACCGGTAACGAATTTGCCAATCGGAATTAGTGGCAAAGGGAATCAACAGAGGCACAGCCCGGGGATCTCCCAATTCTCCTAAGGAACTAATGGCGGCGGTTTGGATTAAACTGATATCGGATTTGAGAGCGTCTTCTAAAAGTTGAAATGAACGGGGTTCACCTAGTTCCCCTAAGGCAGCTATAATACTAAATTTAATGATCCACTCAGTGGTTTGGTGATAGGTTTGCTCTAAATCATCATAGGCTTCGGTGAGCTTCAAGGCACTCAAGGAATCCGCTGCTGCTGCCTGAACATCTGGTTCTGGATCATTCAAAAGGCGATCGCGTAATAGGGTCAAAGATACGGTTAAATCTTGATCACCCAAGGTATCGAGCTGGCTGACTGCCCCATATCGAATCCGAACATTGTTATCGTTAACCAAGGGTTGAATTAGCTCAAACGCCACCGATGGTTCCAGCTGGCGTAGTTGGTTTAATCCACTAATGCGCTGGCCAAAATCCGTTGAATTCAGCAGCTCTTGGACAGATTCACGAGTAACGGTCATGGGTAATTGCTCAATATCTAGCCAAAACTCAACTTACCATGTTATTTGTTCAGCGTGAACACTATTTGAGATAGAACAGTTCCCTTAATTCTTTAACTCAGCTGCCATAGCGCGGACAATATCCCCAGAGCTCAGAATTCCAATCACTTGCTCCGCTTCATCTGTTACTGGTAAATGGTGGATTGATTTTTCCTGCATCAACTTAGCCGCTTTCCGTAAGGGTTGATCCGGTTTGATGCTCATGGGATGACCAGTCATTACTTCCCCAGCGGTTTGTCCAAGTGCTTTATGGAGTTCTTGGTCATAACGGGCAGGATTTTCTAAGTAAATCACGCTGTCGAGAAACATGATATAGACTGGCGGTTCTACTCCTGTCTCCTGCCACAGCAAGTCAGTTTCTGAAATCACTCCCACCAATTTGCCTGCTTCGTTAACCACTGGCAAGCCACTGATGCTTTGTTCAGCAATAATTTTGATCACTTCCTTAATCGGTGTTTCGGGCTGCACCACGATCGGGTCACGGGTCATGACTTCAGCAACGGTTTTAGCCATAGTTGGGTTTTTAAGGGTTTTGAATGGTTTAGCTGGTGATAACTCTATTCTCCCACTGCCTTAGTCTAGAAGGTGACAGAAGTCTGAAAACTTTATGGTTGATTAAGCTTTGAC
>NZ_JAAHIE010000026.1:0-35398 GCF_010671945.1 Moorena sp. SIO4E2 | reverse complement strand
CTGATTATCCGATCATTAACGACATTGATATCTCTGATTATGTTTATCACCCGCTTATTTGGGCTTGAGTTAAGTTTTTTATATACCTGATAGGTAAACTCTACATCTCTATAGGATTCAATGCCTGAGCAATATAAGTCTAACAACAATGTTGTTTACTCTTGTAAGTACCCTGTTGTAGTTTGCCCTAAGTACAGACAAAAAGTTCTGACAGGCAACCTTGAGAGCACGCTCAAAGAGTTAACTAGAGAAGCTTGCCCAAACATGGACTAAGAAATTATAGCGATGGAAGTAATGCCAGACCATTTACATCTTGGGATCGAACTTAACTCTAAGTTTGGAGTTTATAAAGCAGTCAAACATTAAAGGGATGTCTTCTATAATATCTCAGAAAATAATTGCCGCAACTTCGCTCTAGACTGCCTACGCTTTGGACTAAAAGCTATGGGCGTTTGTCCCGCTGGCGGTGGGTCTATCGAAGTTATTAAGAAGTACATACAAGACTAAAAGCGCCAGTAAGTTGTTCTATTTGAGGAGTGAAATTTACTGCCGATAGAGGAATATAAAGGCTACCATTGCACCAGGAAAAATCGCCAATTTATGGTTTCTATTCAGATCAATCCTGTTTGTTTCAGAGGTGGTATTCAATGTCTCTACAAGAGTGAAAATTTAAGAGGTAAAATTTACGCTTATTTATTTTTGTTGTCCTATTTGTCCTCCCTCCAAATTATACAATACCGATGCTACCAGACTTGATGTGACCCCAAAAAGAACTTCCGCAGTAACTCTACCTGTAGGGTCACCCTACTAGTTATAGCTTATAGGGTTTGGTGCCTAGTTTTGTGTAAGTCCTGCCGTCAGTTAATTGACCAACAGTATCGAACAAGACATGGCTATATATTAGTCAATAGACTTGATCCTATAGATGACTACAACACCTGCTACCGAAGCGATCGCTATTCTCATTGATGTGGCACAGCGGGGAGAAATTGACCCATGGGATGTTCAGGTAATTGATGTCATTGACCGCTATCTAAGTACACTGGCATTAGACAGTGATCCAGAACTTGGATACCGTGACACGGACTTGTCTCAGTCTGGGCAAGCTTTTCTATGGGCATCCATGCTAGTTCTACTGAAAGCCGATACCTTGGAACGTTTAGAAGAACCCGAGGAGTTGGAGGAATCCGAAGAACTGGATGGGTCCGAGGAAATTGATGGCAGGGGAGATAGAGGTTTGCCTCGCCATCTAGAACGTCATATACGCCGTCGCTCTGCTGCCCGACCCCCTAAAAGACGCCCAGTAACCCTGCCAGAGCTAATTCAACAGTTGCAAGAGATGGCAGTCCAACTGGGTGAAAAGCCCTTACCTTCCCCTAAAAAAGGGACTCGCTCTAGTGCCCGTAGTCAGGCAGCTCGTATTGCCCATCTAGCTCACGATGAAAACCTGACCGAGATTGCCACACGGCTGGAGGAATTTCTATGCCGCTACTGGTATGACCTAGCGGCAGACAAAGATTGGCTGAATTTAAATCAGTTGTTAGAGTGGTGGACGTTATCCCCATCATCAGTTGCATCAACTTCCGTTGGTTCTTCTTACCAGGAGGACAAACTGGGAACAGCCAAGATGTCGGCAAAAGCTGACACAGAAACAGCAATCACTCCTATTGAATCACCAATAGGGGACAGAGTTAGTGTTTTCTGGGGACTGCTATTGTTATCTGCTCAGTCTAAGGTTGAGTTATGCCAAGAGGAATTCTACCAAGATCTAAAAATCCGTAAATTGGAGTCATGAACCCCACGCTTAAAAGCAGGGGCTTGTAACATCAACTAGCCTTGTCAGGAAACCAGGAATTCTCAGCTGGAGTCACTCAAAGCATCACTCAAAGCATAGGTTACAGAAAATTCCAGCTTGTTTGCCCCTGTGTAATAGTAGCGGGGATGAAAACGAGTTAGGGACTTTAGTCCCTTGTGCTAATCGTGGGTGAGAGCTCAAGGACTAGTTAGAATCGTACTCAATTGCCCACATCAACCTCTATGGATTTAGTTTAAGGAGAAAAGATACATGAAAGCCATGATTCTGGCAGCTGGCAAGGGAACTCGCGTTCGCCCTATCACTTACACTATTCCCAAGCCATTGATTCCCATCCTGCAAAAACCAGTAATGGAGTTTTTACTAGAACTATTACGACAACATGGCTTCGACCAAGTTGTGGTCAACGTCTCTCACTTGGCTAACGAAATTGAAAGCTATTTTCGAGATGGGCAACGCTTTGGCGTTGAAATTGCTTATTCCTTTGAAGGTCGCATTGTCGATGGTCAACTGGTTGGGGAAGCCCTCGGCTCAGCTGGTGGCATGCGCAAGATCCAGGACTTTTATCCCTTCTTTGATGATACATTTGTGGTGCTCTGTGGTGATGCCCTAATTGACCTGGACTTGACAGCAGCAGTTAAATTCCATAAAGAAAAGGGAGCAATTGCTACCCTAGTGGCAAAACCTGTACCACGAGAACAGGTTTCTAGCTACGGTGTCGTAGTTACAGATGAAACTGGTCGAATCAAAGCTTTCCAAGAAAAACCCTCAGTTGAGGAAGCCCGCAGTACCAATATCAACACAGGAATTTACATTTTTGAGCCAGAAATATTTAAATATATCCCCTCTGGTCAGGAATATGATATTGGGGGCGAACTGTTTCCCAAACTTGTGGAAATGGGGGCTCCTTTCTATGCGGTGCCAATGGATTTCCAGTGGGTTGATATTGGTAAAGTGCCAGATTACTGGCGAGCTGTTCGAGGTGTCCTGCTCGGAGAAATCAAGAATGTACCGATTCCTGGCAAAGAAGTCGCTCCCGGAATCTATACTGGTTTAAATGTGGCCGTAAATTGGGACAAAGTGGATATCAAAGGTCCGGTTTACATTGGTGCTATGACCCACATCGAAGATGGGGCAAAGATTATCGGACCAACTATGATTGGTCCCAATTGCTGGATTTGTAGCGGAGCAACCGTTGAGAATAGCGTAATTTTTGAATATTCTCGCCTTGGAGCCGGAGTACGTCTAGTGGATAAGTTAGTGTTTGGACGCTATTGTGTTGATAAGACTGGTGCGGCTATTGATGTTCAGGCGGCAGCTCTAGATTGGCTGATTACTGATACCCGCCAGAGTTTGCCTGTGACTGAACCAGCAGAACGACAAGCGATCGAGGAAATCCTGAGCAGCAAGAGTTAAAAGGTTCACGTAAATCCCCGTCCTGATAGAAGGCGGGGATTTACCCAGCTAAACAGCGTTAAAGAAATTTTCCAATTCAAGATCACACAAGAGGATCACGCGTATTTGGTAGTTGCTACTTTGAAATATTGACTATAATGGAAAAAGGAAATAACTGCAAGGGGCCTTAATGGTTTCGACGTGTTGGTGAAAGCTGACCCGTGATTCAGGTCGAGAGTGAGTCTTCTCTCGCAAATACCGGACTCAAAAAAATTGTAACTGCGAACAACATCGTTCCTTTTGCTCGTAAGGCTGCACCTGCTGTTGCCTAAACACCTATAAACAGGTTCGAGCGTCTGTAGTTTGACTCCGTTAAGGACTACGGACTTAACCCCAACGGATGCTCTAGTAAGCTGTCTTTGGTCGGTTTGCTAGCTAAGACTTCACCAAAGCATCCTGTCATCCGGGATAAGGGATGATCCCCGCTCCGAGGGTTAAAGGGGCTATGCCTGTGAATGAGCGATAAGTAAATAACCAGGGCGGACACGGGTTCAATTCCCGTAGGCTCCATTAAAAAATAAATATGACCATAAATATCACCAATTCAGATTGATTTCCCTGAATAAATCCAGAAAATCATCGTTAATTTTATCAGTGTTAATTTTTATTGTCTTAGGAACCATGGAAGTTGTTATTCCGTGATTATAGTTAACTGTAATCACAAATCAATACTTCCACTTCTCTATTGATTAATCTGTTGATAGCAGTTCTCAAAAAGGTTCGGTAAGTCTTGGAAAAATAGGATTAATTTTACTGATCAAAATAATAGGAGTGACTATCCTGTCACTAATTAATCAATCTGAATTAATCAATCTGTTATCGATGCGTGTTTATTAGCTTAAGCTAACCCCACCTCAATCAAACATTCTCAATCAAACATTGTAGATAGGGTTAGCTTAAGCATTCTGTTCAACCTGGATTTAGTACTATCGGGTTAAGAGCTTATAACGTGATCTTAATAAGCACCATGCCTATTAAAGATTACCATGATAGTTTTCAGAATCAGCTTCAGGTCGTAGCCGATAGACCACTTACGTTGGTAATCCAAGTCCATAAGAACCACATCTTCAAAGTCAGTCACCTTTGAACGACCATTGGCTTGCCATTCACCGGTGATTCCAGGTTTAACTCTTAAACGCTTATAGTGATGGCGCTTGTAGCCCATTACTTCATCAAAGGTAGGAGGACGAGTTCCGACTAGGCTCATATCTCCGATCAAGACATTCCAGAATTGGGGAAATTCATCAAGACTGGTACGACGTAGAAAGCCTCCGATCCGACTGATACGGGGATCATTTTCATTTTTGAATATATGACCTTTAGCTTGGTTTTCTACTAAGTGCTTGAGTTTGTCTGCACCCACGATCATTGAGCGGAATTTCCTGATTTGGAAGGGTTTGCCATTCAGACCACAACGGATCTGACTATAAAATAATGGACCGGGATCGACTATCGACATAGCGAACGCAATGGGAATTGCGATGCTCACGGTAATTAATAATCCAACCAAAGCTCCAATAATATCAATTAATCGCTTGATATTATTGTTAGCTGAATGATGAACCTCTTGCTGAAATAAACAACTGGGTATTCTGTTATCCCAAATTGGTGAATCAACCGAGGTATAAGCAGAAGACTTGGAGATAATCACGGCTTTTTATTAGTTATCTAAAGTTGATTAAACGACGAAATAATTGCTTGAAATACCAAGGCTGATAGAACAGTTATGCTCAAGGGAGCTAACTTGCTTAGGTAGTTTTTGCCCAAACTTTACGGAATAGTCTCCTGCCATTTTTTAAAATATTTGGTAGGCACCCACTAACCCTAAAGTCTTTGTTGTCAACTAAATAGTCTATTAACCAGACCGCTGAAAACTTTAAAAGTTCCCGCTAAAGTAGATATTTTTTTATAAAAGTAACTGATATATAGGTAGATGACCTAGTCATTTTTATTGACCGCCTTATTAATAATTTTTAATCGAAGCCTCTGCTCATAGTATTTTGGTTTGTCAAAAAAGGAGTAGTATATTTTGTATCATTTCACTGAACTTTCACATTGTATCGGCGAATTCGTGAAGGGATTGTGAATTGGGGTTGAATTAATTGACTTCCAGTCTGAATTTTGGTAATAATAGTTAACTATTACTAATCAAAAAATGACTCGAAATGATTAGAAGTTAAAATAATGCAATTGATGTTAAAATGATGTTAAAATGCTAGGTATACATCCCTCAAGACTACTTCTGATCCCAAATCCAAGTTAAAAACCTCCTTTATAATTAAGTCACGGGGCGAAGCCTTGGGTCAAAGGCAGGTAAACGCAAGCTTATCTAGCCGCAACTTCCCTCTCGACTGGGCTAAAAGGGGGCTATAAAAGCGGATTTAAGATCACAGATAAGTAAACACGGCTATAGCTTAGCCATGTTGCCAGCTTGGCAGTAATTTTCAAGAATTTACCGAAAACAGAACAGAAGCGCTTCATCCGAGTCTCTTAAGAGCGTCCCACGGATTGCGAAGGGCTGACGCCCCGCTGCGCGAACACATCTGTTCTGTAATGAAAGAAACTTGCATCGTCAAAAGCCACTATTTTGCTCAAAGCTCTTGAATATTCCGATCCATCCCGTGCCCCCGCCCCACTCCATACCCCAAAAACCCCACACCCTCTCAAACGTTAAAGCTACTTGTCACCCCTTGAGGTAATTCACACCCATCTGTTCACACAAATCTGTCAAGGCATTAATAGTAGCAATGACTTCTGAATGGTCAACGGAGTCATTGGTCCGAGATGTCTTCTGGGACTCTGGCGTAGCATCGGCTAAGTGCGATTGGCCGTAGGCCACGCTACGCGATCGCAATGGTGTCTTTTCTTCAGACAATCCTATGCCCCAGGATTGAGGCAACTCTCCTGTTGACCAATCCATTGCTGGTTCCTGAGTCAAATCTGATTGGCCTTTGGCCACGCTACGCGAACGGTCAGAAACCACCTCAGTCATAGTCAGAGAGTTTTTGGGCAATAAGGTTTCCGGATGTAATTGAAAGCTATCCTTATCCTCAAGTTGAACCTGTACATCCGGTGGTTGTTGTGAGGAAGACCATAGGCTTGAAGATTCTCGTCCTAACTGCTGAGCTAGACGATTCACAAAGGCAGCAAAAAACATTTCTCCCTGCATGCCTAAGCTGTGCATTTTTTCAAGTTCCTGAGATAAAGACTCCTGGTAACCTTGAAGATCTCTGTGTAGGGTCTCAAAAATCAACCGCTGGTTAACATCTATATTCTGTATGAGTTGATCAGATTGTTTTTGAAGCTGCTGTAGTTGCTCAATCACCTTTTGTCTTTGGACTACAGCAACAATCTCGTCCTGATTTGAAGGCAATCGGTTGATTGAGTCATCACTAGTGGGATTCTGTTTTAAGTGAGCTTCCCAATTCGCTAAAATTTGAGATAGCTTTTGCGTCAAGCTTTCGACAAGGCGGTTGATTAGCCCTTGTGAGAACTCTGAAGCAATCTGCACATTTGCAGTTTGTTGTTTGGTATAGTAATCCAGCTGCTGCTTGGTACTCTCCAAACGCTGAATTTCTCGTACCAGAGACTCCCGCTGTTGCTGTAGAGCCTCCAACTCTACCTGCCATGGTTTCGTCAAATCGGTACGTAGATGGTTCATTTCTTGATTAACCGCTTGCAGGATTTGCTGCACTTCCTCCTGAACAGATGTGGGTACTCCCGTCTGAGATGGGGTTACTGTAGTACTTGTATTGTCCGATTCTACCCCTAGTTTTTGCTGTTGGGAAACTAGGTAGCTACGAACTTTCCGCAAAACCTGGTGTGCAGCCGCTAGGTCACCAGACTTGAACCATGGTAGAGGAAAGTCAGGCTTATGGAGGATGTGGTCAATATCAGCAATCAGAGATTGAATGTCGGTTTGAGCAGTCACTTTGAAACCCTTGACGAGAACAAATTGAGTCATACAGGAGTGAGAGTCAACCCCCTGTGTCTAATGTTAAATTGCCAGAGTCACCAAACTATTACAAATTGTTCATCATGGAGCATAATAACTGTACTTACCCGATGTGATTATTGCCAAGCCCTCTACCAGAATGAGCCTACCTCAGCTCACTGCAAGTAGTTTAGCTCCAGTAGAATCTTTGTTTGTCAAGGCAATTTCACTCACATCAGTCATTTTCGTTGGTCTACCAAAGGTGGTGAGGTTAAGCAGATCTGTTTCATTGGCTTCTTTTAGTTGACACAGGCAAACTCCCTGACTCACTTGATTTGACAGCGGATCATCTATCTATTCAAGGTGTTTACGAAGCGCTCATGATCCCATGGAAGACCGATACAATTCATCTGAAGTTAACTCTAATGTTCATGATTCGATGGCTAGCACTCCTTTTTTTGCTGGCTTACCAGATTCTAGTGTCAAAAAAGCCATTATTAATATGGTTACCCGTAGCCATCCTGCAAATCGAGTGATTTTACTTGAGAATGACTGGGGGGGGTCTGTCTATTTCATCTTAGATGGTTGGGCAAAGATTCGCACCTATAACCTGGATGGGAAGGAGGTGACCCTCAATATTCTTGGGAAAGGAGAAATCTTTGGTGAAATGGCAGCCTTAGAAGAAGTACCTCGTTCAACAGATGTGATTACCTTAACCCCTACAACCATTGGTAGTATACCCGCTCAGGATTTTACCCAGTTAATTCATACGGAACCTTTGGCTGGTGTCCACTTAGCTCAGTTGATGGCAAAGCGTCTGCGTCAGGTTAACCGACGCCTACGCTTGCGGGAGTCAGATAGTACCTCACGAGTGGCAGACACCTTGTTGTTTCTAGCTGAAGGACAAGGCAAATTGAAACAAAGAGGAACTGAGATTCCTAACTTACCTCATCGAGAGATAAGTAGCCTCAGTGGATTGGCGCGGGAGACGGTCACACGAGTCCTGACAAAGCTGGAGAAGAAAGGCTTGATCATGCGGGATCACGATACCCTTTTTATCTGTGATCTGCCTGCTCTCGAAAAGATGATTATCTAGTCTTGATATATAAGGTATCTGCAAATGAGGAGAAATTTGAGATGGGCTAAGATGCAAGGGTACTTTAACAGTATCTCTTCTGTTATCATCTGTCCCTTTCCTCAAGAGGTTACTAAATTTGCATGAGTGATTCTTTTGATGATGGTCAAGCGGCTTCACAAGATCTCTTTGCCCAATCTAAAAACAAACCCACAAAATCAACAACGGAATTCCCTAAGAGCAATGCTGATGTAACTGAGATCGGGCATCAATTAACTGGGGAGCAAAATCACCCACTAGAAAAGAGGGAACCTAGGGCAGTCTACAAACAATCCACTTCTGCTAACTCCCCTAGCCTGAATAATGGTCTAAACCCTAGACCTCAGACACCTATAACCATGGTAGAAACAGCGTTTCTGGCCAGTACCGCCAGCTTGATTTGGCTGATTAATTATTACTTTCCTCTAGGACCAATACTCAAAATGTTTTTCCCAGTGCCGATTGCTTTAGTCTACCTAAGGAGGGGCAGTAGGGCATCCTGGATGGCAGCACTGGTTTCGGGGTTGTTACTATCAGTGCTGATGGGAGTAACTCGCAGTATTATCTTTTTGGTCCCTTATGGTCTGATGGGGGTGCAACTGGGAGCTTTGTGGAAACGTCGAGCTAGCTGGCTGCTTTCTATTAGCATGGGTACGCTAATTGGTACAATAGGCTTCTTTTTTCGGTTTTGGTTGTTCTCAATTCTATTGGGGGAAGACCTCTGGGTTTACGTGATGACCCAGGTGACAGGATTATTGGATTGGTGGTTTCTCAAGCTGGGGTTGCTATTTCAGCCCAGTCTATTTCTAGTTCAAACCCTGGCTGTAGTAATGATTATTATCAATAATGCCATTTATTTATTCGTGGTGCATATTGTAGCCTTACTCATGCTCGACCGATTAGGAAACCCGATTCCTAGACCACCAAACTGGGTAAAAGTTTTGCTGGATTACGATTGAGCTATTAGTCATTGGTCACTTGTGATGGCGAAGAGACTGTTTGTTATACTTTCAAAGGTCAGCTTACACGCTACTTGAGGGCTACGCTTTCCGCAAACAGTTATCAGCTCTGAGCCCTTGGAGCTTAGAGCTTAAGCTTGATTGATTACCTTTAGCTCAGTTTATGCCCGTGGTAAGTATGGCAATCGTTCTTTTATTTTATGGAAATTTATGGAATTATATGGCTAACTATTGTGTGTGAAAATGTGTGTAAAAAAATATTAATATTAACTAGTTAACTAGTTAATACTTGATTTGCTACTTTTACAAAACGATTCTGTTACCTTATCCAAAGTTTACTGTTCCCTTTCACCACAATTAATCTATAGTGTAGTGTTTGTTTCTATTTATTTTTATATTTCAGATCAGAACTAAGGACTAAGAATTAAGGACTAATGATCCGAGTTTATACCGAGCAGGTAAAGGGAAAACGGTGGTTACAGCAGTATCAGGGATGCTCACCGGTATTTGCTTGTATTTTAGGATTCACTGCTACTGGCCTGATTCCAGGTATTTCTGCTGCTGGCGCTACCCCAGATGATCGTCAGTATACTGCGATCGCTGATGCTGAGTTTTTGGTCAATGGAGTTACTCCCCAACCTCAATATCCCCTTCCTCCTCTAACTGTGGGAGTATCCCCTGTCTTGATTTCCCGTGCTTTAGTGGAGGCATTTAACCTACCCATCTATCTGTTCAATGCTGGTTTACCTCACCCTCCGACAGTACCAGCCATTGACTTAGGTGGTATTCCTGCTAAGTGCCTAACTTCTGGCAATGCCTTGCCCCTCGAAACAGTGAAACGGCTATTTGAGCAAGGTTTACAGTGGGGAGAAAAGCTAGCAAGTGTGGTTGGTGATAGCTATCTGATTATTAGTGAGTGTGTGGTTGGGGGAACTACCACCGCACTTAGCCTGCTCACTGGCTTGGGGATTGATGCAGCTGGCAAGGTTAACAGTAGCCATCCCCAGTGCAATCATGCTCAAAAGTGGGAGGTGGTGGAGCTGGGGTTACAACGAGCTGGGTTAGCGGGTAGGGGAGCCGGGGAGCTTCCCAAAAGCGAACCTAGGAAGAAAAATTCACCGTCTCACCCCTACCACCCCGCACCTTTATACTCCGTCACCTCCTCATCCTCTCACCCCCTCACCCCCTCACCACTTGATCACTTAAAGCTAGTGGCAGCGGTGGGAGATCCGATGCAAATTGCCGCAGCAGGTATGGCAATGGCAGCTAGTCGTCGCTGTGGCGTTTTACTCGCTGGTGGTACCCAAATGCTAGCGGTTTATACCTTAGCACAGGCATTGGCAGAGTCGGTTTTACCCTACCCCAGTATTACTGAGGGTAATTCCCTAGCATGGCAACCAGCACAAGTAGTTGTGGGAACAACTCGCTGGGTGGCAGAAGACTCGACTGGTGACACGGTTGGATTAGCACAAGATATTGGGAGTGTACCCCTTTTGGCAACACAATTAAGTTTTACCCAGTCTCGTTATCCTCAGCTACAGGCATATGAGCAAGGATATGTCAAGGAAGGTGTGGGTGCTGGAGGATGTGCGATCGCAGCCCACCTTTATAAGGGCTGGAACTCGGCTGAATTACTTCAAGCCATTGAAAACTTGGTCGAGCAATATCGTCTTTCTCTGAGGTGATTGTTGTTGGAGCCAGTGAAAAAACACTTTACAGTCTGACCAAGTTAGGCACGAAAATCACAGAGGTGCTGATTTGTTTTCCCTATTAACCTTCAACCCTTAGACTAATCTGGATAAAACTGCCAATTAGGAATGAATTCGCTGTGCTAGGAGTTGTTCTTCTAAGGCAGCAATCCGATTGTAGGCTGCTGTGAGTTGGGCAGTTAAGCGTTGAACTTGAATATCAGCAGAGATATTATTATTGCTATTTTTAGAGAAACTACCTAGCCCAGAGTTACTATCAATCAGCACATCTTTATGTTGGGTCAGTAGGTTAATGGCACTTTGACTTTCGTGGGTCCGGGGTATCGGTTGGCCAGTTGGTTGAGATTCCTCAGTTTCCTGCCTTGAACTATTTTTGAGTTCAGAAAGGCCTTCTGAAACCTTCAAACTGAGTTTTTCGATGGATTCGCACAGAGTATCTACTCTATGACTTAGAGCCATGATTTGATTTTGATATTCATCCATAGGATTTAAAACTGCCATAACTTAGTTCTATTTTTATCCTAGTCACTTAAGGAAGAAAATCCGATGAATTGCTGATTTATTTAACTATTGTCAAAAATCTGTCAAAAATCAGCTCTAAACTCCTTAGAGTCTGTTTCCCAGAGTAATTTTTTTCAAAAATGCCAGATAGCCGCTGTATATCTTGATATTTACCCTGATTAATTCAGCATTAATTAATACTTGTCTTTTCTCCCAAGTTTCGCACCACAATTAGCACAATCGGTTTTTTCGGAATTAATTCCTTGGCATTAGTGATTTTTAATACATAACGTACGGATGATTTTCCCCATGTCATTACCTTCTCAAACTCCTAGAGAGATGGTCAACTAATAGCAGTTGACAAGATAACCAATAAGTGAATTAACTTCTTGATCGAGATATTTCTATCCCCCCATCACTTTATCTTACAGATTTAGATTTCTTATAGTTAGGTCTAAAACAAGACTGTGTGTTGAGGGCGAGGAGGGGGAGGAAAAGGGAGACATAGCTGGTGTTTTCGTTCTTTTGATCGTGCTTACTCTTAATAAAATTCAATTAATAATAGTCAAACTATTATTGAGGTCAAATGATGTCAAAGTGATGTCAAAGTAGATTCAGATGCCTTAGCCCTTGACTTAGATTAGTTTTGTTAACCAGACTATAAGTAGTTTTTAATTTATTAGACTTACCACATCTAGCAGATGGCTGTTGGTCTAAGAGGTCACAAAAGTCAGTTCATTGCTCATAGCTATAGTAATTGCTATTGAGCCAATGTAAATTAAGGTCAAAGAGTTGGTAACCAAAGGAAATTCAGAAATACTTATGAAGCGACGCTCCTTGATACTAGGTGCTAGTACCATAGCCCTTAGTCAGTTAGCATCTGGTTGTAATATCGGACAACAAGCCTCTTTAAAGGTAAGGCTGTTGCAAAATTCAATACCAGTTCAGCTGTTGGGTGAATTTCGTAAGACCTTAACACTACGGGCTAAGCTAAATTTTGACCCGGAGAAACAACTATCTGCTTTATTCAAACTCCTGACAACCTTGAAAGAGCAAGGCAAACCCAATAATAATCAAGATCGCTCCTTTTTAGATTTGATCCGGATTAGGTCTAGGACACCGATAAGTCCTGATTTAGTTACCTTAGGAGATTATTGGCTCAAGTCAGCCATTGAGCAGGAATTGATCCAACCTTTGAACATAGAAACGTTGCCAGGATGGAAACAACTGCCGCCAGAGTACCAGAAACTTGTTAAACGTGACCAAACTGGTCAGCTAGACAACTCAGGAAAAGTTTGGGGTGCTCCTTATCGCTGGGGTGCTACTGTCATTGCCTATCGCCGTGACAAGTTCAAAGCCTTAGGCTGGACTCCCACTGATTGGAGTGACTTGTGGCGTGAGTCTTTACGCGATCGCATTTCTGTGTTGAACCACCCCCGAGAAGTGATTGGTTTAACCTTGAAAAACCTAGGCTTATCCTATAATCAACAGGATTTAAATCAAGTCAAAGACTTGAAACCAGCACTTCGACAACTGGCTAAACAGGTTAAATTTTACAGTTCGGATCACTACCTAAAACCTCTAGTTTTGGGGGATACCTGGGTAGCAGTCGGTTGGTCTACGGATATCCTGGCACTAAGAACACGCGATCGCCAAATTGAGGCAGTGGTGCCTCAGTCAGGAACAGCCCTGTGGTCAGATGTATGGGTAAAACCGGTATCAGTTAGCTCTGCTTCTGACTCCTCAGAAAGTAACTCTGAGTCGGATTTAAGCAAAAAGTGGATTGAATTTTGCTGGGATAGCAAATCAGCCAAGCAAATTTCTCTACTGACTAATGCTGCTTCCCCGATTCTGCTTAAGATCCCAAGAAATAAGCTACCACAAGATATCCAAACCTTACCTCTACTGCTGCCAGAAGCAGAAATTCTCAACAAGTGCGAATTCCTCCATCCCTTACCAGAGTCTACACAAAAGCAGTATGAATCCTTGTGGAAAGAAATGCGAAATACGTGAAAATTGCCTGTTCTAGTTTTGTGATAACTGGCAAAAGGCCGAGACTTTGCCAGCTAAAGGGACTTGACCAGGAATACATACCTCCACCTGGCACATGGAATTACCATCACAGGTATAAGCTCCTAAAGGCTTTCCTCGCTGGTTAAATACTCTGGTATTATAGTTATAATCTCTGGCAACGTTGCCCATTTTGTTAATAAAAGCATACCTACCCAGATAGTTAAGCAGACTCCAGAGTTGGCGATTCACTACCAAATCTACCCGGCGTTTACTCGGATAAGCTAACCAATTATCCAGTAGCTTACCGCCAAACTGTTCATCAGCCCACCAGAAACTTGGAGTAGTGAGCTTAGTTTGAGAGATAGTATCAGCAGTAATCACAGACCCATCATTAGGAAGATTATCTGGCTGCAGGAAATTTAAATTCACAGCTTCTGTGTCCGGCTGCACTCCTACAGTCTTTTGAGCTAAAACTGGTTCAGGCTTCCAGCCAACCAGAAAACAGCTCTCTAGAAACACAAGGCAGAATACACAAGGCACAACAGACAAGGGATGTATTTTACTAACGGTGTTTCTTTTATCCATAGGAATGCACTAAAGCATCAGTCAAATCAATAGTGATACCCATTAACCTTCAACCTTCAACCCTTCAACCAACTAACCTTCAACCTTCAACCAACTAACCTTCAACCTTCAACCAACTAACCTTCAACCTTCAACCAACCAACCAACCTTCAACCAACCAACCTTCAACCTTCAACCAACCAACCTTCAACCAACTACCTTATCCCCACAGACGACGCCTAGGAGAACCATTAAGACGCTGGTGGGTATCAGAGAGTAAGGAAGGAATATCCAGTTGTTCGGGGCAACGGGGAAGACACTCACCACACTGGGTACAACGGTTTCCCTTGACCCCCCTAAACCAATGACCAGCATTTTCAAACATTTGATAGCGATATTGACCAAACTCGCTCATGTCGTAAGCCAAAGCAAGATTGCGCAGCCGCAAGACTTCTGGAATGTTAATGGTTTCTGGGCAAGGTAGACAAGCGTAGCATTGACTACAGCGGTCAGTTCCTAGAGCATTGTTCAAGTGGGTTTCCAAACGAGAGAATGCTGCCACTTCCATTGGGCTCAAAGACTCGTCTCGGTTAGCGACACTTAAAGGCAGGGTCACCTCATCTGGGTTAGCCGGTCCAATACTAAGGGTAGTAATGCGGGGATCGCTTAATAAAAATCGATAGTTCAGTTCTAGTGGCGAGAAGGGATGGCACAGTTTCTCTAACGTTGGTGGTGGGGTGTAGAGTTTGCCTGCTTTATCAGCAGGAGATATGATGAAGATGCCCATATCCTTCTGATCAGCCAATTCAATCGCCGCAGCATTGCGTTGAAAGAAGTAATAGTAATGCAGGTTGATGAATTCAAAAAAATCTGTTTGAATTGCCCCTAGAATCACTTGTATTGAACCATGGGTTGAGAAACCAACGTGCCTTATACGTCCCTGGGCTACGGCTTTTTGGACAGCTGCCATACAGCCACTGTCAGACTTTACCCAGGACAGATGCTCTTCAGTGTTAATCCCATGAATTGCTAAACAATCGACATAATCGAGCTGTAGACGTTCTAAGGAATCATTAATCCACTGACTCATCAAATCAGCATCAGGGGTTGGTGGAATCTTGGTGGTTATATATAGCTGGTCTCGTGGTACTGACAATCCAGCTTTCAGGATGTTACCAAGGTATTCTTCACTCTTGCCGTAACCCCTGGCAGTTTCCAAGTGGTTAATTCCTTGAGCGATTACCTGTTGCACTGTCTTCTGAGCATTTGACTCAGACCCTAAGCAACGCATGGTGCCACAAGAAAACACTGAAAGCTGGAGATTAGTTTTTCCAAACCGCCGATAACGCATGTTGCCCAACTGCTGGAATAATCTTATCTTTGGTTAAAACGTTGCCCAAAAAACAGTTGCGCCAAAAATTCAGTTGATGGCCATCGATTGTCTTGGGGTATAGCTTGGGTCATAGCTTCGAGCATAGTTTGGGATATATCTCTTGAGCCCAAGGGTCACTTGCGGTATGGCATCAGGGTTAGAGCATCTGGAAAACTCTCACCAATGGCTAAATGGTAAGGCTTTCAGAAACATCTCTATAATTTTTTGACAGAGCAATTAATATATTGTTGCTGTTAAATCCCGTTTAATCCCAATATTTTGGCTTTAGCTACCACGACTATATCCTCCACGGTGAAGAAAATCTTCTGGGCGGATATTAGATACAAATTCCCGAAAAGCTCGACGCTCCTCTTCATCCTTATCTTGGTCTACAGGTATCGAAGCATCAGCAATAACTTCTTCCATCACCCAAATCGGACTGCCAGTACGCAGGGCGATGGAGATGGCATCACTTGGTCGAGCATCAATTTCTTTCTTTGTCTCACCCTGACTAACACAGAGGCTGGCATAGAACGTGTTATCCTGGAGAGAGTGTATTATAACACGATCCAGTGTTATGTTCCACTCCTCCAGGAAATTGACCATTAGGTCATGGGTCAGGGGACGCGGTGGCGTTTGTCTTTCCAAAGCACTGATAATTGCCTTTGCTTGATCTTGCCCAATATAGATTGGCAGAGCACGCCGATCTAAGACATCTTTGAGTAACACGATGGGGCTACGTGTTACAGTATCTACTGCAATGCCAGCAACTCTCATTTCAATCATCAGCTTAGCCTCTAGAATACGGTCAGCATCAGGGGCATCAAAGCGAAGCGGTAAACTAGTACTGTACAGACGGGCACCGAAACTTGCCCTTGCCAGATCTGTTCTTTTCACGTTACCGGTCAACGGTAAGATTAGCCCTTGAGAATCCAATTCGGTGAGATCAACAAGATTGTATTCTCCAAGTATGCCTTAGTCTCAGGAAATTTGTTTGGCCACTTCACTAAAAAAACACAAACTTATGCCAGCTCTTTTCCTACTAACAGTCTAGTTGCACCAGTTCATCCGCTTACAGAAGAACAGTATAAACAACAGTGTTTACAGGATTAATTCAAGCTCTCGGCACAATCGGACCAATCGGAAGCGATCGCTTTATTGTTTCCGGTACCTCTGATGCTATGGATGTTATCTTACAGGATTTAGAACCTGGTGATAGTGTAGCAGTGGATGGAATTTGCCTAACGGTAGAGAAAGTTTTGCCCACAGGCTTCTCGACCACTGCTTCTGATGAAACTCAGGGGCGCACCACCCTTGGACAAAGGCTACAGACAACTTCTTACGTTAATTTGGAAACGTCTTTGCGTGTGGGTAGCAAACTAGGGGGTCACTTTGTAACAGGTCACATTGACGGTATTGGCTGCTTAACGGAATCTTTACAAACACCAAACTCCTGGGAAATGTGCTTTACAGCACCAGCTTCCTTGATGGATGTGTGGCAGCATAAGATAGCTCGTTATCTTGTTCCCAAGGGTAGCATTGCCGTCAATGGGGTCAGCCTAACGATTGCTGAGTGTGACCCCAACGGCAGTTGGTTCAAAGTAGCGGTGATTCCCCATAGTTACAGCTATACGAATCTTAGCCACTTACGGACTGGCAATTGGGTGAATATCGAAAGTGACATTTTAGGGAAATATGTCGATAAGTTGCTGGGTAACCGAGTGCCAGCTACTGAAGCGATGGATGAAATTTCGCCGGAATTTCTGCTAGAGCATGGGTATTTGACATCCTCTCCCGGCTGAAGCCTGTAGGGCTGTTTCATGTTTGTGAAAGATTAGGGAGGCCAAAGGTGAACAAATAAACAACCAAACCTTCACAGTTCAGAGTTGAGACTTCACATTCTATTGGATTCCGACCTGGACCGAAACAGAGGCTCAACAAGCACAACAGGCAAGGTTGCTATTAGAGCAAGAACGGCAACGGTCACAGCGGCTAGCAGAGCGGTTAAGGGTGATGGGAATTGACCCGGAGCTTCTGGAATAATCAGGTTCAACAGAAATGCGTTCGCGAAGCGTGACCTTTGGTCAATCGCATTCTGATTAATGTTCTAATTAATGATCTAACTAATGATCTACAAAGCTCGATCCCTAAAGTACTTTTCCCCCTCTTCCCTTTCCTACTAAACCTTTCCTACTAAAAATCTATAGGCTGCTAGAGTTTCCCTTGCCGTTCTCTCCCAAGAGAATAGCATCGCTCTTTCCTTACCCTTTCTAATCAATTCCTCCCGCAATGGAGAATTACTGATCACCTTGACCATAGCATCTGCTAATTCAATTGGCTGATTAGGGTCAATTAAAATTGCCGCATCTCCCGCTACTTCAGGCAGGGATGAAGTATTAGAGGTAATCACAGGAGCACCCAAAGTCATCGCTTCCAAGACGGGCAGACCAAACCCTTCATAGTAGGAAGGATAGACAAAAACATCCGCATTTGAGTAAAACCAGGCTACTAGTTGATCGGATAAGTAGCCCAAATGATGAATATGGTGTTTCCACGGGGAACTAGCAATAGCAGAAAAAATAGATTCATAGGACCATCCTTTTTGTCCAATCAGTACTAACTGATGCTCAATTTGATGCCGTTGTTTTAAATAATTAAATGCTGCAATCAGAGTATTAATATTTTTCCTAGGCTCAAGAGTACTCACAAATAAAATATAGGGTTGGGCGAAGTCGTAATTAACTGATGTCACCAAAGACTGAACCGTGTTATTCGGTAAATCTAGTGTATTGGGTAAATCTAAAGTAGAGTAACGGCTAGCTTGAGGAATAACTTGGATGTTGTCAGGATTTACTCCTAGGTAATTGACGATATCCTGTTTAGTAGACTGGGAAACAGTAATCACTAAATCAGTCCACCGTAAACATTGTTTTACCCGAGCAGTATAGCTTTTAACAATTGAGTTAACATACTGAGGATATTTAATAAAAGTTAGGTCATGAATCGTCATAACCCGCAAGCTTTTTCGACAGGGATAAACCACATGATCAGTACCATGGACGATATCATGATTGCCTAAGTATTGCTCACAATAAGGTAAAATGGGATTAGGTACAGTGGCTAGTAAACTAGAGATAGTAACCGGTAACGGTATAGTTTTAATCTCTAGATTTTTAATCTCTAAATGCCTAGTTAGCACTTCAAGAAATGACCAATCACGAGATAACCATTTTCTTACACTTGGTTGATAGGCGACACTTAACTGAAAGTCTTCCTGACTTTGTAGCTTATGGAGTGCCTGAATTAAATTTAAGGCATACATTCCAATGCCACTTAACTTATGGCGAATTGGTGTAGCATCAACAGCAATTTTTATCATATTTTCCTTACTTAATTACCAAGTAAAATTATAATTGCTACTTGATAATTAACTAATTACTATAGATAAACTCTGTTCCGGTCAAGATGCCATCACAAATAACATCTAATCCTTTACTTTTACCAGGAATGAATTCATTGAGATCACATACCTGAAGTTTAAATTCCGATGGATTACTAGCTTCGGTGGTCATCTCTAGGGGAATCATGCGGCGGAAGAAAAAGTGATAGGCATACTTTCTTGCTCGTTTTATGATTGCCTCAGGTAAGCCATCCCCTAGGGGTAACTGATCTAAATACTGAACATACTCCTCTACAGAACTGGCATCCATAGTTATGCCTTTATTACGAATCCACGCTTCTCCTGCAACGATTACAGGTATACCCATGCTAGTTAATTCTACGCCCATTTTAGTGCCGTAGATCAGAGCCGCATTACATTGGAGGATAGCAGCATAGGTGCTAACGGTACTTTCTGGAGGAATCACAAACACATTTGGAGGCAGAGTGGGGAAAACCTGACGAATTTCTTCAAACAAGGGTTGACGCGATCGCAAAGTCCCTCGAATCTCGGCTGGGTGAATCCGAATTAACAACTGTAACTCTGGTCTTTTAGCAAAATACCGAATAGTTGTCAATACCCATTCCAGCATATTAGGAAAAGCATTAACTGGGTAATGGAGTTGAGCATCCCACATCACATTAGTCAGTAACCCAATACAAGGACGAGAAAAGTCTACTCCTACCGCATCAGTAATCTTGGTCAGGTCAAACTGAGGACTTTCATGGAACCAAATCCAATCCTGAGTTCCTTGCCAGCGACTTTTCAAATAGTCCATCAACTGCTGTTCCATCTGGGAAGTCCACGGTATAGTTTCCCAATTACTTACTGGCTCCCACATCAGCTGGTGATGATAGGTTTGATGGTGACTAAAGATAAAGCATTGTTTGCGATAAGCAGGATTCCAGTTCACCACTCGCACCCCTTGCTGACGGGCTACTTCACCAGTCAACCCCTGAGGAACATAAATGCCGTGGTTAAATACAGCACACTCAACCTTAACCGTTTGCAGCAGCCGACGGGTTGCCCAAGTGGTCAGGATTGCGGCTTGGAAGTAACGCTTGAGAATCGGCTCAGCATTGGGTTCCCCTTCCAGGGAAGCACGAGCATAAAATCGCAGAGCTCCCGCTAAAGCGTGTTCTCCTACAGCTACCCCATTTAGGGTGTACTTTTCAATTTCAGCAATAGTGAGACTGCTAGCTATCTCCTTGGCCTGTTGGTAATCTGTATCTGTGAGAAATTCACTGTAGCGATGGATAGTCAATCCTAGAGGCTTATAGATCCGATCGGCTAGGGGAAAGCAGTCGTTACATAAGTCACGTTTAGGACCATGATTTACAAACAAGTCCTGTTTGGGATAAAAACTAACATCACACCAAAAACAAGCCGGTAAAATACCATCACAGAGCAAAATGTGAACTTGAGCACCCCTGAGGGTTAAGCCCACTGCTAGTAGACTTTCTAAAGTGATGGAATGGATTTCCCCACCCACACTAGTAGCTACCAGAATCTTAGAGCCAGTTTGGGCAGCCTTTAGGGCATTTTGCCATTGGTTTAGAGACCCTTTCAAGACCAAATCCCACCTGGGCTGATCTCGAATAATGCGCTGTCTGCGCTTATAGAGCTTAACCCTGCGATGAAGGGATTTGTTCCGCTTGAGAAACTCTTTGATCATTTGATAGTTTACAGTTGACGGTTGACGGTTGAGTGTGAGCAGGTGACAGTCAGTATGTTAACAACCTCTGCCACTATCAACCTCTTTGCTAACAAACCAAAATTATCTAAAAAGATTACAACTAATATCAGATAAGGCAAGAAATGCCATAAACTCGGGTTTTTGGCTCGTTTGCGAAGCTTGAGCCTCAGGGGAAGACTTGGGGAGTCACTTTGAATTGGTTTAAAGCTAATTAAAGCAAGACAGGTGGTTAGCGCTGCGACGTCGCCTAATAGCTAATACTTAGTTAACTAGTCTGACTATGGGATCAGTGACTGTAACGTCGATACCTAACTCAGTTCTTGCTATACTTCAAGTGTAATACAAAGAAACCAACTCTGTCAAGCCATAAACTGTTGTTTACAAAAAACAGAGAAAATTATGTTCCACTCATGGCTCTGGAACTGAGGCACTGACAGACTTTCCAGACAAATACTCCGGCTTGCCAAACACAGACCCATAAACCAAACGTCCTTCCTCCTCCACAAACTGACCAGCAAAATTTTTGCCTATCACTGTTTCCAGACGGAGGTTAAGAAAACGTTCTTCTTCCTTAGTTGTGAACTTTTCTGGCGGAGTTTGTGCCAGCCAATTGCTCACCTGTTGTTGCCATTTGACACGGCTAGCCAGTAGTTGATCTCTTAATTCCCTGAGATTGCTGGCACACAAAGCCAAGGTGGGCTGACTTTCTTCTTTGGTATGGTGTTCTTCAACCATTGCCCCTACTCCATAGCAAAAGCAAACCAAAGGCATCCACATCTCCTGGAAGTAAGCGGCATTGGGAGCAATTTCTATCCCCGCTAATTTATCCCGCAGGAAGAATAGCGCACCGGTTTGCCCAGATAGCAATTCTAAGCGGCTTTGATATTGGGTCAAAAAGGCTCGCTTACGACTGAGAATCTGTTCCAAATGACCCCGGTTGGGTAAGCCAAGTTGCTGGTTAAGGCGGCTAATCCCATGCCAGAGTTTGCTGTAACTCTCTATACCTCGCTGTCCTAATGCTTCGTTGCGCAGATGGAGGGGCAGAATAAAAAACCACTGCTGACGACTTTCGAGATAACCTCCCTGGGACTCTTGGACACAGCAAGCATCTCGGAACATCAGTTTTTGACCAGCAGCGATGAAGGCTGACCGACAGAGGGCATGATTTTGCGCCCCATCTTGGATATAACCCATGTGTAGGGGAACAATCGCAATCCCTGCTTCTGAGGGGTTGGCAACTTCGATATTACCATAACCATCAACCCTCAATAGCTTCAGTCCAGAGAGCGGACCTACAAATTGAACCCGATTCTCTCCACCGAATATTGGCACGACTGTCAGAACACCTGACTTTTGAGGTATGCCGAAACGGTAAGGAGATAGGTCAAAGACATTTTGAACTAATTGATGACAGTCCATAGCGCTAACTCCTTTTCAATCTGATCCAGTTTTTGCAGTAGAAACTGCTGTAAGCAGGTTTGAGCCTCTTGGCTGTTAACCCTGGAAAACAGACTTAACAATACTGTTTCAAAGTCTTCCTGATGCCAAAATTCCAACTGAGGGAGATTTGGAACAGGACGACGTAACGTTAAGTTATCGGCAGGAGTGAATTTGCTATGGCAGAACACTACAGGAGTTTCTACCCCACATCTTGGCAGTGCTTCCACTACCCTTTCTAAGTCTCCTGGATAGTAGTTTTCGTAGCCATCAGAGACAATCGCTACTAAGTCAGGTTGACTTTCCAAGGCATCCAGCAGAGCCAGGGCTAAATCTGTATGTCCTTCTGGCACTGGCGGAAATCCAGACCCGCCGACAGTATAGACTTGTAAGTTACGACAGCATTTCTTCAATACCAGTTGCAAGGCGACAGATTGGGAGAGGGTAGAAAATTCCCGTTCTCCGTAACTACGAGTCGATGCTGATGCATCCAGCACTAGTGCCATCTTCCCCGTAAAAATCGGCAGTTGGCGCACAGATTCTTCCACGTAGTAATCAAGGGATTGCTCCAATTCTGGGGACTTGCCTCCCCGGTAGAGATGAACAAGAGTGGCACTAATATCCCCTCGATTAGTAGCTGTCACAGTTTTCAGACGTAGTTTTTCCCCTTTTAGTTTTTCGGTGTACTGGGTATGAGCTAGTTTATAGTTGCCATTGCTGGTTTGAGGAGTTCCCTGCTTGTACAACAGGGGAAAAATTAATTTCACCCATTCCGGATCCCGAGCAAAGCGCAGCAGATGACGACGTAGATAGGTTTGACTTTCCTCTGTCTCAGGTTGGGTCAGCATTTTGGCACAAGCACGAACAACATTCTTTCCTAAAGCATGTTCTAAGCTATCCACCAACGCCGGACGGCGAGAGCTTGCCATATCTGCCAGCTCAGGATGATTGAGTATATAGTTGAGGATGGCTTTAGTGGTGTGCTTGTGATTTGACCGCACCCGCTTTAGGGCAAGAAATATTGTCAGCACTAAGTCTGGAGGTAGAATTGCTAGCAAGAAACCAGTGACCCGGTTGAGAAGACAGCGCTGATCAACGGACATGCCAACTCTAGAGGATTGTAGTAGTTGAAACAGGATCCGTGCTTGTTGCCACGGCTGAACCGTTTCTACTACCGCCAACAGAGCATAGAATTCTGGATTCTGCTCATACATGGACTGATGTAGGGTTGCATCCTGCCACTCTGGAGGCTGGTGATCACGCCGCACAATAAAAGGCGTATTATCGGTACACAGATGGTTCAGAAAATTTAAGGAGGTTTTTTGATTGGCATTCATGAAATGCCTCCTAATTTTAATTGGGATAATTAGAGGTTAAGCAATTGGAGATTATAAGCTAGATTACTATTATACTACTTTATAATACGATTGTCGATATTTTTAATTATTTTTGTATGTACTTTATGTAATCGTAACTGTAACCCCAAGGCACAACTATGCGAGAACTCTATCCCCCCATCGAACCTTACAACCAGCAAACCCTAACAGTTTCTAACCTCCACACCATTTATTTTGAAGAGTCGGGTAACCCACAAGGTCAGCCAGTAGTCGTGTTACACGGAGGACCAGGAGGTGGTAGCCAACCGGTTTATCGCCAATACTTTGACCCAAAGAAATGGCGAATTGTCATGTTTGACCAACGGGGTTGTGGTAGAAGTATTCCCCATGCTGAACTTGAGGAAAACACTACTTGGGATTTAGTTCGTGATATCGAAAAACTGCGAGTAAAACTGGGTATTCAGCAGTGGGTAGTTTTTGGCGGTAGTTGGGGTAGCACTCTTTCTTTAGCCTATAGTCAAACCCATCCTGAACGCTGTCTAGGACTGATCTTGCGGGGAATTTTTATGCTCAGGCAAAAGGAAATTCGTTGGTTCTATCAGGAGGGAGCAAGCTATATTTTCCCTGATGCTTGGGAAGAGTATATCAAGCCGATCCCAGAAGCAGAACGCCATGATCTAATTTCTGCTTACTATCGACGGTTGACCAGTCCGGATCCTCAAACCCGCAATTCAGCAGCTCGGGCTTGGTCAATTTGGGAAGCAAGTACCAGTAAACTCTTCCAAGACCCAAGCCTGATCCAAAAGTTTGGTGAGGGTGAATTTGCTGATGCGTTTGCCAGAATTGAATGTCATTACTTTGTCAATAAAGGCTTTTTTGAACCAGAAGACCAGTTACTCAGGAATGTAGACCGGATTAAATCTATCCCTGGGGTGATTGTCCAGGGACGCTATGATGTGGTGTGTCCGATGGTATCAGCTTGGGAATTACATCAGGTTTGGCCAGAAGCTGAGTTGATTGTGGTACCCGATGCGGGTCATTCCATGGCAGAACCAGGTATCCGCAGTGCTTTGATCGAAGCAACGGATAAGTTTTTGACCTGACTGGGTGACAGCAGCCTTGTTAGCCTGACACGGTTAACGGTTGACTGTTAACTGTTATACTGACAAGTTGGTTGATTTTTACTTAAGTATCTTATATAGCGATGGATATAGACTATCCAGACATTGATATTGCTCCCATAATCGACCATGCCCTGCTTATTCCCACGGCTACACCAGAGCAGGTGGAAAAATGGTGTCAAGAGGCAGACCAATATAAGTTTGCTACAGTGTGTGTCCCGCCAGTTTACGTCAAACAAGCGGCTGAACTCCTCCACAGTAGAGTACCAAAGGTTTGTACCGTGATTGGTTTTCCGATTGGTGCCACAACACCCACTGCTAAGCTTTATGAAGCCCAAGAGGCAGTGGAAAATGGAGCGACAGAGCTGGATGTAATGATTCACCTCGGTGGTTTGAAAGCCGGTAAAACCGAGGAACTTTACCAAGAAATTGCCCAAATCTGTGAAGAAACGGGTAAAACCGTCAAAGTCATCTTGGAAACTACTGTGCTGAGTGATACGGAAAAACGTCTTGCTGCGGAAATCTGTATGGATGCTGGGGCGCAATTTATCAAAACCAGCACTGGCTGGAATGGTGGTGCCACAATTGATGATGTCCGATTTTTGAAAAAAGTCACCAAGGGGCAAGTTGGAATCAAGGCATCAGGAGGTATCCGAACCATCGAGCAAGCTTTGGATTTAGTCGTTGCTGGAGCAACTAGGCTAGGCACGTCTCGTGGTCCTGACTTGCTGCGACAACGGGATAACTTGGAAATTAAAAATTAAAAATTAAAAATTAAAAATTAAAAATTAAAAATTAAAAATTAAAAATTAAAAATTAAAAATTAAAAATTAGCAAGTAATAATGACGAATGAGTCAAACCTACAAAGCCACTGGAATTAATCTGAAAAGTATACCGCTGGGGGAAGCGGACAGGTTGGTGACAATTTTAACTAGGGAGTTGGGTCTGATTCGGGTAGTGGCACCAGGGGCAAGGAAGCAGAAATCGAAATTAGGTGGTAGGAGTGGCTTGTTTGTGGTCAATCAACTACTGCTGGCAAAAGGGCGATCGCTAGATAAAATTATCCAAGCAGAAACTACAGAATCCTACCCAGGATTGAGTCAGGAGCTCAGTAAACTGGCAGCTAGCCAGTATCTGGCAGAATTAGTTCTCTGTCATGCTTTGAGTGAGCAGCCTCAGGAAGAACTCTACGAACTACTTAATGAACATCTACGGCGTCTGGAGCAGTTACCTAAAATTACAGCTAATCCCTCAGGGTTGTCCTTAGTGTTAGCCCATTTGTCCCATGGTGTCTTTCACCTGCTTGCCCTGGCCGGAATAGCACCTCAAGTGCAACTTTGTTGTATCACACAACACACTTTAAGTCCAGATTTGACTGACCCGAATTGGCGGGTTGGTTTTAGTGTAGAAGCAGGTGGCACTATTAGTTTAGTCAGTCATGAGTCCAATATGAAGGATTTACCCAATCCAACTATTCCGAATCGAACTATTCCGAATCGAACTATTCCGAATAAAGTAGAGAGGTTGACTCAAACCACTGGCAACACTGATACTGATGTCATCCTACCCCCTCCTCCACGAGTAAATCATAAGCTGAATGCTCTGGAGTTAACCCTGCTTCAACAACTGGCAGCTGCTGAATTACCTCAGCTGACTACACTATTAAAAGAGCAATTGGGAGGGTGGAAGGCGGCTGAGTCTATAGATTCACTCTGGGTGAAGCTGGAGCGAATTTTACGAGACTACGCTCAGTATCACTTTGGTCGCTCAATTCGCTCAGCGGCTTTAGTGGATGCGTTGTCGTCTGTTAACTAATACTCATAATCCGGGTCTGTTAATAGGTAATAAATAATGGGTAATAAATAATAGTTAATGGGTAATGACAATATAATTTTGGTGTTTAAAAGCAGCAAGATTAAGGTATTAAATTATCAATTAATAATTACCATTTACTAATTACCAATTGCCGAGTAAATCATCCATTCATAGTAACAGTATGACTATCTAAAAAAGTTGTTACTGGTAATAAAAAAGCCTAACCCAGAAAAGCCAGAATGCGATCATCGGAGCCTGGAAAAAAACAAAAACACTCCCCAGACCCCACGTCTGATTTCACCAAGTCTGATTTGGTGGCAAAACCCTCATCGAGAAGTGATGAGCTAAGGGATCAGGAACTGGATTCATCACCGGATAAAGGATTTCTACCAGTTCTAAAAAATTCCAACTTCTTAGCCCTATGGAGTGGTCAAGTCTTCTCTCAGCTAGCAGACAAAGTTTATCTGGTGTTAATGATTGCCTTGATAACCAGTCGCTTTCAAGACGCTGATCAAACTATCAGTGGCTGGGTATCAGCTATCATGATTGCCTTTACCATCCCAGCAGTTCTATTTGGTTCCTTGGCTGGCGTCTATGTGGATCGGTGGTCAAAAAAAGATGTGCTGGTGCTAACCAATCTGTTGCGAGGCGCACTGGTGTTGTTAGTGCCTGGGTTGTTGTCCTTTACTCAAGGCTGGACATCAGTCTCCAATGTGCCACTCGGCTTTTACGTCTTATTAGTGATTACATTTCTAGTCTCTACCCTGACCCAATTTTTTGCCCCAGCAGAACAAGCGGTAATTCCCTTGATTGTGAAACCGCACCACCTACTGTCGGCCAACTCCCTATATACTACAACCATGATGGCTTCCTTAATCATTGGTTTTGCTGTGGGTGAACCGTTGTTAGCCTTAGCGGATAGCTTGGGAGCTCAGCTACATTTCGGCGTGTACTTGGGGAAAGAAGTTTTGGTAGGAGGGTCTTATGCGATCGCAGGATTAGTGTTGTTGTTACTGAGAACGGGTGAAAATCGGGCAAAGTCTAAGGCTGAGCAACCTTATGTGTGGGCAGACATTGCCGATGGTCTGCGTTACGTACAACACCATCGAAATGTCCGCAATGCTATGATTCAACAAGTTATTCTGTTTTCCGTTTTTGCTGCTTTAGCCGTTCTGGCGGTAAGACTCGCGGAAAACCTACCTGGGATCACCGCTTCCCAGTTTGGCTTCTTGTTAGCAGCAGGTGGAATTGGGATGGCGATTAGTGCAGCAATCCTAGGAAACTGGTTTGATGACACCTCCTATGTAGATTTAAGTCTGTCTGGTTCTGTAGGTATGGGAGTAGCCTTAGTAGGGTTGTCCCTATTCACTAACAATCTCTGGCTGGCTTTACTGATGACAATGGTATTGGGGGGGTTTGGGGCTTTGGTGGGTATCCCGATGCAGACTACCATCCAGGCAGAAACACCAGAACAGATGCGGGGCAAAGTTTTCGGACTACAAAACAACGCTATTAATATCGCCTTGAGTTTACCATTAGCCTTAGCGGGGATCGCAGAAACTTGGTTGGGTTTACAACCTGTATTTCTTGGTTTAGCAGCACTTGTGTTCTTAGGTGGGTTCTTAAACTGGTATATTTCCGGTAATAGATTAAATAATTTAAATAAACGTCATCAATAGAGACTTAACTACCAACCGGAATGCATATCGCCTGGCTCGGAAAAAAATCCCCTTTTTGTGGTAACGTCACCTACAATCGAGAAGTGACCAATGCTCTGCTCGACCGGGGCTACCAGGTCAGTTTCCTCCACTTTGCCCAAGAAGAAGAGGACCGGACTTGGTGGGGTTGTCAGGAGGTACCACTGCCTTGCTTGTACAAGTCTCAGATGTATACCATTCCAACCCTAACCGCCAGTAAGGTTTTGAAGCGATCGCTACAGGAGCTCAAACCTGATCTGGTTCATGCTTCCTTAACTTTATCTCCTTTAGACTTCCTGTTACCGGAAATCTGTACCGAACTCAATTTACCCCTAGTGGCGACCTTCCATCCGCCCTTTGATGGTAAACGACGCAATTTGCAATCGGGAACCCAATTGCTGACCTATCAAGTTTATGCGCCGTTTCTCGCCCACTACGACCGAGTGATTATCTTTTCTCAACTCCAACGGGATGTCCTAAGCCGGGTTGGGGTTCCTGATCACAAGCTAGCAGTTATTCCCAATGGGGTGGATGTCCAGAAATATTCTCCAGGATACTCCCAGTGTACCTCTGAGTTTGCATCCCAGTTCAAAGCGGAACGCCTGTTTGTTTATCAAGGTCGGATTGCTACGGAAAAAAATGTGGAAGCGCTGCTGCGAGCGTGGAAACACTGTAACCTGGGTAAATCCAGCAAGCTAGTGATTGCTGGTGATGGACCGTTATTAGCCTCATTGAAACCATTTTATGGGGAAGAACAAAATGTCATTTGGCTAGGATTTGTGGCTTCCGAGCAACAACGGATTGAGATTTTGCGGGCAGCGGATGTGTTTATTTTACCTTCTCTATTGGAAGGGCTGTCCTTATCATTACTGGAAGCCATGGCTTGTGGTGTGGCTTGTGTAGCCACAGATGCTGGAGCTGATGGGGAAGTGTTAGAGGATGGTGCTGGGGTAATTCTCAATACCCATGGGGTGACATCCCAACTGAAAACCCTATTGCCCCTATTGCGTGACCACAGAGACTGGACTACTTTGCTTGGTCACAAAGCTAGGGCAAGGGTTCTAGAGCGCTATACCTTAAGTGGGAATATTACTCAGCTCGAAAGGCTTTATGAAGAGGTTGTAGAAATTAGGCTTTTGCAATTGAGTGGTCGTGCTTAGTTTTTTTTGTTGTTTGGGAAGTTAACCTCATGCTAAGTTGCCCTTATGGTGAAGAGGGAGGTTAATTGGTAGAAACGTAGCGAGTAAGAGCACGCATCTGTTTACCGGGAATGGAAGCAGGCATTAAGGGACTCCATTCGCTGATTTCAGCAAAACCGAGTTTGTATTGGGTGTGGATGATTTTGGTGATGCTGTTACTTGAACCAATGACTAGGATTTGCACAGGTTCTCGCTTGGGTTGAGGTGGTGTGGGAGTAGGCTCGGAGGCTGGTACCGAGGCAGTTTCTTCCGGTTCTGGTAGAAAGTTGTTGGACATGGGAAGTTACCTTCTTATTGTTACCGAATGGACTACAATGAGTCGTCCTCATTGTAGTCCATTTGGTGCCATTTACTCAGTCCTGAGTAAATGACAGAATTTGAGGCATGGGAAAAGCAGGCAAAGCCCTCAAACAAGTATTAGAAAGCTACGGCATCAGCCAGAATCGAGTCGCTGTGCTGATGGGAATTGGGCGTTCAAATATATACCGTTGGGTGAATGAAATTAGAGATCCAGGCGCTGAGATGGTGATTCAACTTCGGGATGCACTGTATCAGATTAATCCAGCAGCAGCGGAAGATTTTGTTAAACTTTACTTGGGTTGTCCCAGGCAAGACAACGATTCGTCTTAATTGCGAAGCAATTGCTAGATATATCTATAAGGGATAACTTGAGATTGATTCATGAATACCCTTCCGATCAACATTCCTCCCAGCCTCAGAGTTACTGACGAGCAGTTTGAACAACTTGCTAGTGCTAATCGAGACTTGCGCTTAGAACGTAGTGCTACAGGTAAATTAATTGTTATGCCACCCACTGGGGGGAATACTGGAAAACGCAACATTGATATAGAAGGACAACTTTGGTTATGGAATCGCCAAACCAAACTGGGGGTTACTTTTAACTCCTCTACTGCTTTTCGACTTCCCAATAGGGCAATTCGTTCTCCTGATGCAGCTTGGGTTACTCAAAAACGATGGAATGCATTAACCCCTGAACAACAAGAAACTTTCCCACCCCTTTGTCCTGATTTTGTAATGGAGTTGCGTTCAAAGAGTGACAATATGGAACCGTTACGCCAAAAAATGCAGGATTATATTGATAATCAACTGGGTTTGGGTTGGTTAATTGACCCTAATCATAAGACGGTTGAAATTTATCGAATCCATCAAGCTGTAGAGGTGTTGAAATCTCCCAAAACATTATCGGGAGAAGATGTTTTACCTGGCTTTGTCTTAGACTTGGAATTTGTCTGGAATTAGCAGGATTGTAAGCATATGCGCTACGCGCACGCTACTTGAGGTGCCATTAGCCTTTGACCACTTAGCTTATTAGTTGGAAAATTTCCTTAGCAGCGCGATCGCATACGCCCACTTCACCCAATAACTGGCGCATTTCCTGATAATCCTTCAGGGTTTGCTGACGCCGTTCTGGATTAAAAAGGAGTTCCAAGGATTCCCGAACAATATTCTCTGGTGTGGCTTGCTCTTGTAACAACTCCGGCACAATGGAACGCATGACTACTAAGTTAGGGGGAGACATGAAGGGAATGGAAAACTTCAAGAAGGTGCGAGCAAGCCAGTAGGTAAAGGGATTAACTCGGTAGAAAACTACCTGGGGCACATCTAGTAGTGCTAGTTCCAAATTCACTGTACCTGACTTGGTAATGGCTAAATCAGCAGCAGCCAAGATTTCCTTAGTTTCACCAGCTACCACCTTAGCTTGTAAACCATAGCGCTGTACTGCTTCCTCAATGGGATGGCGATAGGCTTCTAAGGATAGGGGAATCCAAAATAGTGGTGAATCAGCTTGACTTTCCCTTAACCCTTCACCCTTCGACTGGCTAACCCGTGTTTGCTCAGTATCTAACAATTGTGACTGTAGCTGCTTGGCGGCTTCGAAGACTACAGGCATGAGATACTTTATTTCTTGTTGTCTAGAGGCAGGTAAAAGTGCGATCGCAGTTTGTTCTGGAGCTATGCCTAAGGTAGCACGAGCCTCTTCCCGGCTTGGGCTAGATTCCATCCGATCTACCAGGGGATGACCTACCCAACTAACTGACGCTCCCTTTTCCACAAAGTAACGGGCTTCTTCTGGGAAAATTGCCAACATGATATCAGTCATCTCTACAATAATCCTGGTGTTGCGCTTAGAGATAGACCAAACCCACTCTTGGGGAGCAATATAATACACTACCGGTACTTGCGGTAGTTCACGCTTAAGAAAACTCCCAATACTCAAATTTGGTCCCATGTAGTCAATCAGCACCACTAGGTCAGGGGGCTGCTGCCGGAGATACTGTTTGGCACGACCTTGGACTTTCAGGGTAGGCAGCACAAAGGGTAGAGATTCCAGAATTCCCACAGAACCAATACTGGTGGTATTACCCAACAGCTTCGCACCAGCTTGAGCCATTTGATCACCCCCTAGAGCAACAATCTCTAACTCTAAGCCAGCTGCTGTTCCCTGACGTTTCAATGCTTCAATCAGTAGAGCCCCTTGTAAATCACCAGATACCTCGCCAGTACTGATAAAGATGGTTTTGAGAGTCATGGTTAATGGGTGGATAGGGATTAGGGAAATAGGCAGTAGACAGTAACCATATCTAAATTACCTGACCACTGAAACATGGTATCAGTGCCAGGCGAGGGTAAGCTGTCACACCTTGAAATTGTGAATAGGGGCCCTTTGGGGAGATGAGGAGATCGGGAGATGGGGAGAGGGTAGACCAGCTTTTGCGCCAGTGGATTGACCTACGGTCACGCTACGGGATTGACCTACGGTCACGCTACGGGATTGACCTACGGTCACGCTACGGGATTGACCTACGGTCACGCTACGGGAACGGACATTTAAATCCATAAAAGCTTAATCACTAATTATGTAAATTTTTTATACTTAAGTATTTTCTTTTAAAAGATAAGTTTTACAATTTTATGGAATTTTAAATTATTCACATAAACTTCATTAAAACTAGTCATTTAATTCATCCAATTTTAATATTTTTTAAAGTATCATAAAAAATGAATAAAATGAAAATCATTAGTGATTTGCGCTAATTCCATCAAGCTAAAATCACAATATTCATACTATAGGGTGCAATTAAAATTTTTTTTTAGGAGAAATAAAGATGTCTACCAATTCCACTAACACAACAGTTCTGACCTTCGATGAACTGCCTTTTCAACCGGTTGATGACCTAAGTTTCATGGGGGTCACATTTGATTTCAAAGTCGGTGGGGTAGATTCAACGGATGCCAATTATGGTTCCTTCGGTCCAGGATCAATTGCTTTTGTACAAGATCCGAGTTTGGAAGGTGATGCCGCCGGAATCCTAACCCTTGACTTTGATGCACCGGTTTCCGAGCTTGAGTTTGGGGTGGCGCTGAGTACCTTTGCTACTCTCACACCTGGTTTTACAGTGGAACTGTTTGATGATGGCTCCACATTGGTAAATACGATCGCAGTCGATACTAGTTCACAGCCAAGCTTTACCGAGGGTCTGTTCTCCCTTTCTGGTATTAGTACACCAATAGACCGGGTCGTGATCGATTTCAATGATGCCGCTGCTTTCCGCTTCGCCCTTGACAACCTTAGCTTTGAGGAAGCTGGTGTTACTCTAATCGGTACTTCCAACAATGACAGCCTTGAAGGTGGCGGAGGTGACGATATTATCAAAGGGCTTAACAGTCAAGATACCCTTCTAGGCTTTGCTGGGGAAGACTACCTCGACGGTGGTGACGGTGACGATCAACTGTTTGGAGGGGACGGTCATGACACCCTCAAAGGTGGCAATGGTCAGGATACCCTCGAAGGCGGAAATGATGACGATACCCTGATCGGTGGCCCAGGAGATGACATTTTAACTGGTGGCAGTGGGCAAGATACCTTTGTCTTGTCAACAGTAGGCAAACTCACCATCACTGACTTTACCGATGGCGAAGATCTGTTGCAGTTAGATGGTCTGACCTTTGGCCAGATTTCGATTTTTGAACAAAATGACGATACCATAATCACCACCATCAATAATCAACCATTAGCTGTCTTGACTGGTGTAGATTCTGGTGATATCACAGAAGCAGATTTTGTGTTTTAATCTCCTATTTTCTTAATTAAGAATCTCTAAAATAGGTTAGCAAAGGGTAAAGGTTAAAGGTAAAAGGAATTTGAAATAAACCTTGATAACCTTTACCCTTTTCACCGACGACCAGGAATCAAACCCCGACGACCTTCCATGACAGACAACTGCAAAAACTGATGCAGGTGCTGCACATGTGGGTTATCTGGTGGCAATTCCAAAGTTTGGAGGGCTTGAGTGAACGGTTGTCCTGAAAGATAGAGCTTCCGGAATACATTTTTTAGCTGTCTAATCTCACCAGTTGTCAGTCCAGCCCGTTTAAGACCGATTAAGTTAAGCGATCGCACTCGGGATGGATTTCCCTCCACTAGCATATAGGGTGGAACATCCCGGTCAATGCGACTCATCCCACCGACCATAGCTAGACGTCCAATGTGGACAAATTGATGAATTCCCAACACCCCACTAATTCTCACCTGGGACTCAATATAAACGTGACCCGCTATAGCAGTTCCATTAGCGATAATTACATAATCTTCAATTACACAATTGTGAGCAACATGACTATAAGCCATTAGCATATTGCCATTGCCAATTACAGTTGCTTCTCCTGCCCCGGTGGCTCGGTTAATGGTGACGTACTCTCGAATTAGATTATTATCACCAATTCTCACCCAGCTAGGAGCACCATCATACTTGAGGTCTTGGGGTTCCGAACCCAGTACTGCTCCTGGAAAGATTTGATTCCTGGCTCCGATCTCCATTGGTCCAGAAAGAACCACATGGGCACCAATGGTTGTTTCTGGACCAACTTTCACATTATCTTCGATCACCGCGTAGGCACCAATCTGAACTGTCGGGTGTAGTTCAGCACCAGGATGGATAACAGCAGTAGGATGAATAAGTGTTGCCAATTTTCCAAACACCAAAGTGACCAATGACTAACAATACTGGCAGGTTGCAGGTTGCAGGTTGAAAGGTTAAGGTTGACTGTTGCAGGTTGCAGGTTGCAGGTTAAAGGTTGAAGGTTAAAGGTTGCAGGTTTAAGGTTTAATGTTGAAAGGTTAAGGTTGACTGTTGCAGGTTTAAGGGTTAAGGTTGACTGTTGCAGGTTTAAGGTTTAATGTTGCAGGTTGTAGTCATAATATATAACATTAACTTTTAACCTCCAAAGTCAAGTATTTCAAGCAAATAACCTACCCTAAAAGGGACGCCAAAGGCGAACAACCAAATAACTTTCAAGCAAATAACCTACCCTAAAAGGGACGCCAAAGGCGAACAACTAAATAACTTTCTAAGCTCTTGCTAATCATGTTTTAATCCACTATAGAGAACATAAGCTCGCCTTCTGCTGCTTTCTTACCATCAACAGTAGCAACTGAGTGCATCTTACCAAAACGACTGCGCTTGATGGACAACAGTTCCGCAGTCATCACCAGTTGATCTCCTGGCACTACGGGACGCCGAAAACGAACTTTGTCAATCCCTGCAAATACGAATAATCCCTCAGGACTATCGGGCATTTGGGTTAATACAATCCCGCCAACCTGAGCCATAGCTTCCACGATCATCACCCCAGGCATCAAGGGTCGTCCAGGAAAATGTCCTTGAAAAAAAGGTTCGTTGAAGGTAACATTTTTGATACCTACAGCTCTTTTACCTGGAACATAGTCAATAATCCGATCAACTAATGCGAAAGGATACCGATGGGGGAGTAGTTTATGAATGTCTTCGACGGTTAGAACTGTTTTAGTCGATGAGTCATCATTTACATCCTTGGTAGTTCCGGTAGAGTTATTTGGCGTGTTAACGTCAGTCAGTGTGGACATAAGCGTACTTTAATAAAATTACAGATTGCAGGTTAGTTTGTTAATTTTTAAAGGTTCAACCTTCTTTGTGTTTAACTTGCAACCCATGCGTTCAGCCAGCTTTTTGGCAAGTTGGACATGGAGATGGTGGCTAGCTTTATAGGCCAGGATATGAGCAACAGGAAAACGTCCTAATAAACTCAAATCCCCTACTAAGTCTAAAAGTTTATGACGTACTGGCTCATTTGAAAATCGTAAGGGAGGATTAACCCATCCGTGTTGACCACAAACCAGAGCATTGTCCAAGCTACCACCTTTAATTAAACCGCGATCGCGCA
>NZ_JAAHIE010000259.1:0-10256 GCF_010671945.1 Moorena sp. SIO4E2 | reverse complement strand
TGTCAAACCATCAAGAAGCGCAAGAGCCGCTAGTCAGTGTTATCATCCCAACCTATAACCGCTTGATATACCTCAAGCAAGCAGTTGAAAGCGTACTCCAGCAGACCTACAAAAATCTTGAAATTATTGTTTCTGACGATTGTAGCCCTGAGAATCCGCAAGCTATGATTGAGTCCTTTCAAGATGCTCGGATCAGATTCCGTCGGAACTCAAAGAATCTAGGAAATGGTCCCAATGTTGCTGGCGCATTTAAACAAGCTCAGGGAAAATATGTAGCGAGTCTAAATGATGATGACCTGTGGAATCCAGACTTTTTAGAAAAGCTAGTTCCTCCCCTAGAAGCGAATCCAGATGTAGTTGTGGCTTTTTGTGACCACTATATTATAGACGCAGATGGTGTAATTAATTATGCAACTACTGAAGAACATACCCGGCTTTGGAAGCGTGACCAACTTAAAGCAGAGGTATACCAGCCTTTCTGTACTATCGGACTAGTAGACCAAGCAGTGTCTCCTGCATCCTCTGCTGTGATTCGTAGGGACAAGGTTAATTGGGATGAACTATTGTCAGTGGGGGTCTATTGGGATTACTACTTAACCTATCTAGCTTGCCGCAGTGGTGATGGCGCGTACTACTATCCAGAAAGACTGACTCGATACCGCGTCCATGAGTTATCTGAAACCCATATTAGTGGGAGTGGAAACGCCAAGGCTCAGATCCGCAAAGGCAAATCCGGTATTTTTTGCTACGAACACTTTTTAGCAGATCCTCAATTACAAAAGCATCGGAGTTATTTTACCCAGAAATTAGCACAAGCGAACACAACTCTGGGTATTGGGCTGATACGGGATGGACGAGTAGCAGAAGCACGCCCCTATCTTTTTCGTGCCTTGAGTCAAAATTTCAGTCTGCGAACTGTAGCAGCTCTCATGCTCACCGTTATACCTCAACAATTAGCAAATCCTTTCGAGATATCTCCCAGACGGGAAATTATCCAACAGACAAAAGTACATTCAAAATTACATTAATAATTTCAGTAATTACGATGAATATTTCAACACCAAAAAACGTAAAAGAAGTTCTTCATAACTCCCTAGGACAGTTAGACAAATTTGAAGAATGTATACTGCTAGACAATCCTGATCATTACAATATTGGTGACCACCTGATTTGGTTAGGCTCTGTACTATTTTTGACAGATACCTTAAAAACGAAAATCAAGTATGCCACTGGTATTAACGGTTTCTCTCATGCCAGCCTAAAAAAAATGGATAAATGCCCCATAATCTTTAATGGAGGAGGCGCATTAGGTGATCTATATGAAGGTTTTCAAAATTTTAGAGAATCGATTATAGAAAACTATCGAGATAGACCAATTATTATTTTTCCTCAGACTATTTATTTTAGGAATCCCGAAAACCTCAAAAAAGCGGCAAAAGTTTTCAACTCCCATCCTAACCTAACCCTATTTACCCGAGATCAAGTCAGCTATGAAATTGCTCTTCAAAATTTCTGGAATTGTCGGGTGATTAAAGCCCCTGATATGGCATTTCAAATGGCTGGTCTATCTACTGACTCCATCCAGCCTGCTCAAGAGGATTCTAGTCTTTATCTTTGCCGAAAGGATCAAGAACTTAAGACTACTAGTAACCTGATTCTTTCTTCTCAGATAAAAAATCTCGTCTTAGAAGACTGGGTTTCAGATAGATGGACCCTAAGAACTACTAAGCAACTCTCTAAAGGTTGGTATTGGCGTATTCCAGGATTGGTCAGAATAATTCGGGAAGTTTATGAGCGAGGATTAGCAACTCCTAAAGAATGGTTATCCCGACAAAACTGGAAGTATTTTCATACTAATACTGCGAAATTTAAAACAACCCATAACTCCCAAATTAATCTAGCATCTTGGGGCCTGATGCACAGCGGCATCTATCAATTCAAAAGGCATCGTTTAATTATAACTAATCGTTTGCATGGTCATATCCTTAGTACTCTTTTAGAGATTCCTCATATCTTTCTTCCTAACTCTTATTACAAGAATGAAGCATTTTACGAAGCATGGACGTCACAAATTCCATTCTGCCGGTTTATAAAAGACCCCTCAGAACTTGAATTTGCTGTAGAAGAAATGTTAGAGTCCTATCCTTTATCAATAGGACTGCAGTAATAGATAGGACTTAAGTAGTAGGGGGCGTTAATAACACGTAAGCATTAAGCTATCAGCTATCAGCTATCAGCTATCAGCTAATGCGCTAGGCGCACGCTACTTGATCTGCTTATGGGCTATTAGGAAGCTACACCGAACAGCTTTAGAATAAAACAAGTAAGCATTCGTTTAATCTGAGTTATGGAAAGCTGACGGCTGACCGCTGGCGGCTGAATGCTTACAATAACACACCCCACAGGTAGAGTTACTGCGTAAGTCCTGATAGAGAAAACGGGAATAGAATGCGCTAATGTTTAAACCTAAGAGTCAATCATGACTAAAATCCTTTACCTAATTGCTTCTCATAGCAATCCAGACCAAGTTGTCAGACTAGTCAATAAAATTAAGACTGGTAACCCTGAGTCCCAGGTCTTAATTCACCATGATCAATCTAAGTCGAGCCTTAGCCCAACGTCTTTTGAGCAGATCAACAATGTTCACATCCTGGAAGACTATGTTCCAGTTGAGTGGGCAGATTTTTCTATGGTGGAAATGGAACTTCGCTGCATCAACTGGTTAATAGATAATTCTGTGACATTTGACTGGTTGATATTCCTCTCTGGTCAAGACTATCCCATTCAGCCAATCAGCCAAATCGAGCAGTTCTTGCAGAACACCGAATATGACGGATTTATGGAATATTTTCCGGTACAAGAACCACCAGAAACAGCTTGGCAGTGGGGCAAAGATTTGGGCATAGAGCGCTATTTTTTTCGCTACTATAAGCTGCCAGCTAGTCTAAAGACTATAGTATATAAACTCTATCGTGTTGTCAATTGGCAGCCCCTAGTCCGGATCAGGGCTGGTAAGTTTGGTGCCAGAATAGCAATCCGTTGCTTTTCAACACCTTTCACCCCAGAGTTTCAGTGCTACGCGGGTTCTCAGTGGCACACACTTTCCTATCGCTGTATTCAATATATCCATCAATTTGTTCAGCGTAACCCAGCATTTGTAGAACACTATCGAAACACACTCATACCAGATGAGTCTTTCATCCAGAGCATCCTGCTCAACCAGTCGATGCTAAAACTATTCAATGATAACAAACGTTATATCTCTTGGACTCCTCCCTATCCAGCTATCATGGGTGTCCAAGATTTTGAGTCAATGATTACTTCTGGTAAGCACTTTGCCCGCAAATTCGATGATAAAGTAGATGCCAAAGTTATCGATATGCTGGACAAACATCTTGGGTAAGATGGGGATAATAGGGAATAATCTACCTATAGTCCTTCTGATGTCTTTAAGGTTTAAATTAGGATTGCTAGATCAGGTAGTTAAAGACTTCTGCGAAGGATGCACTAGTCAGAGTTTTCGATAATTTTAACAGGATAGCTACTCATGAAACTCTGTATCGTTACCCACAAAGTCATGAAAAATGATGGCCAAGGTCGAGTCAACTATGAAGTCGCCAAAGAAGCCATTCGTCGCGGTCATCACGTCACTTTATTAGCCAGTAATGTCGCCCCAGAACTCCAGCAGAGCAATCAGGTAAACTGGATTTTCATTCCAGTTAAAAGGTGGCCAACAGCACTAATTCGTCATCTGGTCTTTTCCTGGCGGAGTGGCAATTGGTTAAATCAACACCGTAGTGAGCTGGACTTAGTAAAGGTTAACGGGTCCATTACCAGAGCTGGATCAGATGTGAATGCCGTACATTTTGTCCACAGTTCTTGGTTGCGATCGCCTGCCCATACTTCTCGGCTACGTCGGGATTTGTATGGTCTTTACCAGCGGCTAGTTACAACCTTGAATGCCCATTGGGAAAAAAAATCCTTCCGTCAGGCAAAAGTAGTAGTCGCAGTTTCCGGAAAGGTCAAGAAAGAATTAGTAGACATTGGTGTACCCCCTGAATCCATTCGGGTAATTGTCAATGGTGTTGACTTACAGGAATTTTATCCCGGTGTGGCTGACCGCAAACAATTGGGTCTTCCTGAGGGAGTGCCTTTAGCATTTTTTGCTGGAGACATCCGAACACCTCGGAAGAACTTGGATACAATTCTGCACGCCTTAGTCCAAGTGCCTGAATTACACCTGGCTGTTGCTGGCATCACAGAAGGTAGTCCCTATCCTCAGCTAGCCGCAACCCTAAATGTCAGCGAACGGGTACATTTTCTGGGGTACCGACGTGACCTCCCACAGATCATGCGAGCCGTAGATTTATTTGTCTTTCCATCCCGCTATGAAGCCTGCACACTAGTGCTCCTAGAAGCAATGGCTTCCGGCTTGCCAGTGATTACCGCAAGCACAGCCGGGGGGGCTGAATTGGTTACCCCAGCCTGCGGAGTCGTCTTGTCTGACCCCAACGATACCCAGGCTTTGGCAAAGGAGTTAAGCTTTTTGGTTAGTAATCCTGAAAAAAGGAAACAGATGAGCCAAGCTGCACCAATGATAGCCGCACAATACAGTTGGGAAAAGATGGCACAAAGCTATGTGGATTTATTTGAAGAACTGATCAGGTAGTCTAAATTTAATGTTGCAGGTTGCAGGTTGCAGGTTGAAGGTTGCAGGTTGCAGGTTGCAGGTTGAAGGTTGCAGGTTGCAGGTTGCAGGTTGAAGGTTGAAGGTTGCAGGTTGCAGGTTGAAGGTTGCAGGTTGCAGGTTGCAGGTCAACAGATAACGATACTCCCGAGGATTTTTAAGGTAGAAAATTCTCAATTCTCAATTCTCAATTCTCAATTCTCAATTCTCAATTCTCAATAGTTATGTCTAACCTACTAATTAAACTTCCCACTGAGCTCGAACCTATTGTTGATGAAATTAGTAACTTTACCGAACTGCCCAGAGACGAGGTAAACCATCGAGTCTGGCAGGAAGCGCTGCAACTAGGCTGGAATGTTTGTCAAGATGCCCAAAACTTTGGAGTTACCCCTCACCAGTATGATGCCAATATGGAGGCTCTTTATAAAAATGGGTATGGCTTCATATTTGAAACAATGGTTTTTTGGGCTAGACCTGGACGAAAGCAATTGATAGAAATAACCCTAGAAAGGATTCAGAAGTATGCCTCACAGAAAGGGAAGACAACTGGTGATTTAAAAATTTTGTTACTGGGTGATGGTACAGGCAATGACTCTCTGTACTTAGGGATGAATGGTTGTCAAGTTGATTACTGCGATTTTCCAGGCAGTAAAATCTATGATTTTGTCACCAAGCGATTTAAACATTATGGCTTGTTAGACAATGGCATCAACCTGATTCCCACCTATCAAGCCTGTTTGGATAATCAGTACGATGTTGTAATTTCTTTCGATGTTCTCGAACACCTTACTGAGCCATGGATCGCCATTGCTAATATACGCTCCATGTTAAAAACAGAAGGCATTGCACTGATCACCGATGCTTATGGTGATGTGACCGGTAGACACCCAACTCATTTAGAGTCAAATCGAAAATTTAAAGGTCAAAGTCCCTTCATGTTTTTGAAAAAGGGCATGGTGCTTACTTGGTATAGTTCAGTCTTTAAGCCTATGGAATTTACCAAGGTCGATAAGTGGTCTTTAAGGGATTATTTTATTCTCTGGCAAGATAAAAAGGTGATAGTAGAGTATTTGTCTGGTAAATCAGGACTATTGAAACAATTTGTTAAGAATTTTTTGGTCAAAAAATAACCCTATAGAGCATTTTTGCGAAACTAACCGGATCGCTATTTGTTGCTGTTGAATCAAAAAATAGCACTCTTGACGAAGGAAAATTCAACAGTTCTTACGGTTATTTGATTTTAACATAACTTTCGTATAAAGGAACTACTCCTGATGCAGGATATGAAACCAGTTGCTATTTGCATTCCTACCTATAATCAATCCCAGTACTTATGGGAGTCAGTGGGCAGCGCCTGCCGTCAAACCTATCCCAATGTGGAAGTTTGGGTGTCAGACGACGCTAGCACTGATGAAACCCCTGAGGTTATGGCACAACTATGCCAGCAGTTTCCTCAAGTACGGTACTATCGGCACCCTAAAAACCTAGGTATGGCCGCTAACAACAATTGGGTTTTGAAACAGCCAAACACTGAATTTATTGTTCGTTTGGATTCAGATGATGCCCTGTTACCCAACTATGTAGAAACGTTACTACCCCTGCTAGAGAAGCATCCAGAGGCGGGTTATGCCCATAGTGCTGTGCAGGAAATTGATGAACGCAGTAACAATCGAGATGTGCGACGTATTGCAAGACAGCACGAGTTTCAGAGCGCAGACGACTCACTACGAGCCGCAGTTTTTGGCGTAAAAGTAGCTGCAAATATCGCTATGTTTCGGGCTGAAGCGTTGCCAGCAGTTAGGTTTTATGAAGATAGTCCCGATTTTGTACAGGACTATAACATGTGGGTCAGAATGGCAGATGCGGGTTATGGCAACGTTTATGCCAATGAGATATTAGCGCGTTATCGCGTTTGGACTGATGCTAAAAATCTACGTCCTAAGCGTAAAAATATTGAATTACAAGGATGTATTCGGGTTTTTGAAGACAGTATCTTGCCTGGTTTTAAGCGACGGGGTTGGGATACAAAGGTGATTGAGGAGCAGCGTCGTAAACTGGCCTTAAGACACACAGCATACTGTTATCGTCCACTGTTCAATGAGGTAGAACGCACGGAGCTGATTGCTCTATTGAAAGAGTTAGGAGATTCACCAGCTTTGCGATTTCGCATGTTCTTATCGAGATGGGGCTTTCGTCCTGTCTTTGAATGGACAATTTCTATGGAATTACGGTTGAAAGGTATGGTGAAAGGTTGGTTAAGTACTCTACAGAGTTATTTACGGTCTCAAACAGCAGGATAGTAATCTGTTTAGAATTTAGAATGTAGAATTTAGAATTTAGAATGCCCGAATTCTACATTCTGCATTCTGCATTCTGCATTCTACATTCTGCATTCTACATTCTGCATTCTGACAAACAACCTTCAACCTCCAACCTTCAACCTAACTCAACCGTAGAAGAAATGAGAATAACTGTTATAGTCCCCACCTATCGCCGTCCAAAAGACCTAGAACGGTGTTTAGAGGCCCTGGAGAAGCAAACTCGACCAGTGGATGAGGTCTTGGTGATTGTACGGGATACTGATCCTGAAACTTGGGGGTTTCTTGAAGCATTCAACCCTGAGGTTTTACCCATGCGTCCTGTGAAATTAAGTATTCCCGGGCAAGTGGCCGCTCTCAACGCAGGTCTTGATGCAGCACAGGGAGATATTATTGCCATTACCGATGATGATGCTGCTCCCCGTGGCAATTGGTTAGCTTATATTGAAACTCACTTCCTGTCCGATCACCGGATCGGGGGTGTCGGTGGACGGGATTGGGTACATCTGGGTAACTACCTGGAAAATGGTGCTAGAGAACGAGTGGGTCGAGTGCAATGGTATGGACGGGTGATTGGTAATCATCACCTGGGGGTAGGTTTACCTCGGGAGGTGGATGTCCTTAAGGGCGCTAACATGAGCTATCGACGAACTGCTATATCGGGCTTGCGCTTTGATCAGCGTCTGCGAGGGACGGGAGCTCAAGTCCATAATGATCTGGGGTTTAGTCTAGCCCTAAGAAAAGCCGGTTGGAAGCTGATTTATGACCCAGGGGTAGCAGTAGACCACTATCCAGCACAGCGTTTTGATGAGGATCAGCGAGGCATAGTTTTTAGCGATACTGCCCTAATTAATGCGGCACATAATGAAACTATAGTTTTGTTAGATTACTTCCCTGTTCTACAACGGATTATATTTATAGTTTGGTCAACATTGGTGGGAACGCAAATTAAACCCGGTTTCCTGCAATGTTTGCGGTCTTTCCCCAAGGAAGGACTTTTAGCAGGACAAAAGTGGCTTGCTTCTTTGCGTGGACGTTGGCAGGGTTGGTTGAGCTGGAAAAAGTGCTTAGGCTAGCAAAAGAGACTGTTGAAGGTTGAATAAGGTTGAAGGTTGTTCGCGTAGCGTGGCCAAAGGCCAAGGTTGAATAAGGTTGAAGGTTGTTCGCGTAGCGTGGCCAAAGGCCAAGGTTGAATAAGGTTGAAGGTTGTTCGCGTAGCGTGGCCAAAGGCCAAGGTTGAAGGTTGTTCGCGTAGCGTGGCCAAAGGCCAAGATTGAAGGTTGAAAGTTGAAGGTTGTTCGCGTAGCGTGGCCAAAGGCCAAGGTTGAAGGTTGTTCGCGTAGCGTGGCCAAAGGCCAAGATTGAAGGTTGACTGTTGACTAAATGTGGAAAGGGAACAGGAAATAGGGAATAAGAAATAGGGAACATGAAATAGGGAACAGGCAGTCGAAAAATGACTACTAACTAATCTCTAATCAATACTAACTAATCTCTAATCAATACTAACTAATCTCTAATCTATCAGATCTAGCGTTTCTAATAGTTATTAAGTACATTTAATTTTATTACCCCTACTCCCTACTCCCTACTCCCTACTCCCTAAAACCTAGGACTTTTTACCTCAGCCAATTGAGAACTACTGTGTATCTAATCCCTAACACCTAATGACAAAAGGAATTCCTATCAAACTAGAACCAGCCCCTGCTTGGACAGCTATCCTGTTATTTGTTGTGATTACAATACTGGGGATTATTGCTGGTGCTGGCAGCATTCTGCGTATTCTGTTGCCTGTGGTAGGGTTTGCTGTGGGTCTTTTTCTCTATCGACGGTATCCTGTCCTCTACTTAGGTTTTATGTGGTGGCTATGGTTTCTGATGCCATTGGTTCGTCGTTTAATTGACTATCGCAGTAACTGGGTTAATCCGAGTCCAGTATTGCTAGTAGCGCCTGTGGTGACATGGATTACTGTGGATACCTTTTTAAAATACCTTCCTAGAGCCTATAAACAGGGGGGTTTGCCTTTTATTTTAGGATTCACCAGTATTTTGTATGGCTTTATAATTGGTCTGATTAAAAGCACTCCTATTTTCGCTATTCGAGGACTGATCGACTGGTTTACCCCAATTCTGTTAGGTTTCTACTTATTTATAAATTGGCGAGATTATCCTCGCTATCGCGAAAACATTCAGCGCACATTCCTCTGGGGTGTCTTGGTGATGGGAGTCTATGGCATAGTGCAATATGTGATCGCACCGGAGTGGGATCGATTTTGGCTGATTAACGCCAGAATGTTCTCGATGGGGAATCCCGAACCGTTTGGTATTCGTTTGTGGAGCACGATGAATTCCACTGGACCGTTTGCCGCAACCATGATGGTGGGTCTGCTGTTGTTATTTAATAATCAAAGTCCTTTACGTATTCCTGCTTCCATAGCTGGTTACTTGTCTTTTCTACTCACGTTGTCACGGACGATGTGGGCGAGCTGGTTCTTTGGACTAGCTTCCCTGACCAGTTCACTCAAACCCAAAATCCAGATGCGCATCATTATTTCTATCCTGGTCATGGCAATTTGTATCGTGCCGTTAACCACGATTGAGCCATTCTCGGAGGTAATTGGTAGTCGTTTGGCAACATTTTCTGACCTTGGAAATGATCACAGTGCGGAAGTTAGACAACAGATCTATGAAGAGAGTCTTGGCAAAGCTCTTTCTATGGCTTTAGGTAATGGGATTGGAAATACATTCACTATCGAACAAGGGGAAATCCGAAGCGTTGTGATTGACAGTGGCATTTTAGATATGTTTTTTACCCTAGGCTGGTTTGGAACTCTCCCGTATATGTCTGGATTGCTCCTGCTGGTATATAGTGTTTTCCAATATCCTGAGATTCGCCGTGATTCCTTCATGAGTGCTGCTCGTGCTATTGGTTTGAGTAATTTAATCGGGCTACCGATTGGTAGCGCTATGCTTGGTGTTGGGGGATGTTATATTTGGGGATTTTTGGGTCTAACTATGGCAGCACATAAGTATCACCAGCATCAAAATAAGCTTTCTTCTGAAATGGAAAGTATTGCTGAAGTGAAGACTGCTAAAGATAAGAATTATGAAAATTTTCTGATCAATAGCACTGACTGAAGAATAACAGAAGTAGGAGATGGAAAGGAACAGCCGGATGGTAAGTATTCAGCTATCAGCTATCAGCTATCAGCTATCAGCTATCAGCTATCAGCTATCAGCTATCAGCTATCAGCT
>NZ_JAAHIE010000258.1:0-10290 GCF_010671945.1 Moorena sp. SIO4E2 | reverse complement strand
CCAGTAGATTGATAGTTTTACTAGACCTTATTTCCCCTAATCCTTGCTTGCTACAGGTATAATCTAAATGCCATAGTTTAGCAGTTTTATCTTCACTAGCACTAGCCAAAGTTTTGCCATCTGGGCTGAAACTAACACTCCAGACTAAACTCTTATGACCCTTGAAGGTGCGAGGTGTTTTGGCATCTAAGCGCCAGAGTTTAATGGTTTTATCTTCACTAGCACTAGCCAGAGTCTTGCCATCTGGACTAAAGCTAAGGTCATAAGCCCCAGCCTGATGCCCTCGGAAGGTTTGGAGTTCCGAGCCATCAAGGCTCCAGAGTTTAACGGTTTTATCCCGACTAGCAGAGGCGAGGGTTTTGCCATCCGGGCTGAACCTGACGCTTCTGACTCCAGCTAATTTCTTTGGAAAAGTCTTCAGTTTCCGACCATCAAGGCTCCAGAGTTTGATAGTCTTATCCTCACTAGCAGAAGCAATCATCTTGCCTTGGGGTGAGAAACTGACGCTATAAACCTCAGCCTTATGCCCCTTGAACGTTGCCATACTTCTGCCGTCCAGGTGCCAGAGTTTGATAGTATTGTTACTTCCAGCAGAAGCCAGAATTTTGCCATCCGGACTAAAGCTGATGCTGCGATATCCAGCCGCAATCCCCTCAAAAGTTTGGAGTTGCTTGCCATTGAGGCTCCACAGCTTGACAGTATTATCGTTACTAGCCGTAGCCAGCATCCTGCCGTCCGGACTAAAACTCACGCTCCGCACTCCACGCTGATGTCCTTTAAAGGTTTGGAGGTTTTTCCCGTCTAAGCTCCACAGTTTGACCGTCTTATCCTGACTAGCTGTAGCAATAGTCTTGCCATCTGGGCTGAAACTCACATTCCAAACGGTACCGTCATGTCCCTTCAAGGTTTGGAGTGCCTGACCGTTGCGGCTCCACAGTTTGACAGTATGGTCTTTACTAGCAGAAGCAATCAGATTACCGTCAGGGCTAAAACTAACACTAGTAACCCAACTGTTATGGCCTACCAAACGGTTGTATTCTCTAACCCAAGACACTGCTCCGTGCAATGCTGTCCTAACCAGACTCTCAGTTTCAGGTTTTACACTGCGTCTCTGTTTTTGCAGTTGCCGTGCAGCCCTGATTGCTTCGATCAGGGCATCAAATTCCTGATGTGATTTTCTCAGAGCCAGTGAATATCGACTCAGAGCATTAATGTGACCTTCGCTAACTGTTTCTGCTCGTTTCCATTGCATGAAAGCAACCAAGCCAAAGCCAACAGCTGCTGCAAATGCTGTACTCATCAAAGTAAGGGACAACCGTAAGATGACTAATCGACGCTTTTCCCGTTTTCTCAAAATCGATATGGCATCCCGACTTTTAGCAATATATTCCTTGTGTAAAGGTGTCGCAGTCGGCTGTTTATCATTGGTCTCGGCATCAAGCAACCATTGTTGGGCAATAGAAAATTCGCTGCCACGCAACAGCAAATCTGTATCTTGGTTAGACTGCTGCCATTCCCTAGCTCGCTGCAACCATTTGGTGTGACTGCGCACATGCTCTCGGTCAGTATCAAGGGTTCTGACCAATTCACTTAAATTGGGATAAAAATCTCCACCATGCCTGTTGAAATCAATCCACTGGATGCTAGCTAATCCAGGATGTAGCATTTTTGCTGGTACCTGTATAGAAAGCACAGTCACAAACCGTTTATTTAATGTCTGAGCATAGTCTACCTCCCCAGCACAGTAGGGTGAATTTACCGAAGCAGGGGAAATAATAAATAAGAAATTATCAGACTGTTCAATTCCACGATAGATTTCCTCCTGAAAATCACTGCTCGGAGGAATACTTTCTTGGTCAAACCAAGTCGTTTTACCCTGTAACTGCAATGCCTCATTTAACTTCCTAGCCAAATCTGAATCAGTACGAGAATAAGAAATAAAAACGTCTAGATAAGATTCCGTTGGTTGATTCGTGCTAGCAGCAAGGAATTCTTCATGTAACTCTAGGGGTGGATGTTCCAGGCGTTGCCAATTTACGTTCAGCCAGTTTTCGTAATAGTTTAAATTGTGACCCCGCAATAAAATGCTATAATTGCGGTTTTGGGTCAGCCATTTTAGCGCTTTGACTAACAAAAGCTTATGCTCTTCGTAATAGAGAGCATCTTGATTTAATTCTTTTAATAATTGAGCAGCCATGAAGCGGTAGTTTGCTTCATGGTTAGACTTAGTAAAATCCAGGAATTGTAATGAGCGAATTTTCGGTGGTATTTGGTCAATTTCCGTGTCTTCAATCAGTAGGGATATAATCCGTTTATTGTGAGCAAAGGCGTGTTCAAGCTCTTGCTGACAGTATTTTGATTGAATCGAATTGGGTGAAATTAAGTAAATGACATTATCAGCTTCCTCAATTCCTTGGTTGATTGCCGCTTGGAAGTCTATACCGGTTTTAATATCCGTTTCAGGTTTCCAGATTGTGATTCCTTCCCGCATCAGGGTTTTGCCAAGTTTATCCTTTATATCTTGATCTTTATCAGAATAAGATATAAACACTTGGGTCATTAAATTATTGGCATTTTTGATGCTTTCACAAATAAACTCACAATGTAAATCCGTTGGCACACAAGGAGCCTGATCTTTTTGAAACCGTACCTTTAACCAAGATTCAGCTTGAATCCGTTCTGACTGGATTAACAGGTGGTTAGTTTGTTGTTGATTTCTGTCCCACTCCAGAGCTTTAACTAAAAACCGAGTATGCTGTTCTACATAATCAGCATGCTTACGGATAGAATTCATTAATTGTTTAAAGGACGCTTCAAAATCGTTGATTTTATCTTGGAAATAGATCCAGTTCAGTTTACGGATAATCGTAGGAATTTTCTCCCGAGGGGATTTAACATGCACTAAAGGAATAATGCGTTTATTGTATTTAATAGCCAGTTCAATTTCTTTGAGGCAGTATTTTGAATTAACGGCATGGGGGGAAATGATAAAAATGAAGTTATGATTTCTCTCAATGCCATTATCAATCTGATGCTGCCAATCGACAGCAGGCGGAATGTCCTTCTGGTCAAACCAGACAGTTAAGCCCAATTGTGTTAGTCTAGCTTCAAGTTTAGTAGCAAAGGCTTTGCTGTCAGCACGTCCGTAGGAGATAAAGGCATCGAAAAATGTAGTCATTTGCCCAGGGGTCTAAGTGAGGAGATCTACTTAACACTACACTTGTAACACCCTGGATTTCGTAAATCGAGCAAGCTTGAAGAGTTGTGAGAAGGAAATAGGGGTGACGGATGGGTAACGGATGGGTAACGGATATAACGAATGGGGAGCAGGTGAACAATGGTCAGGATTTAGGTGTCACCTCTGGTGCTCTGCCCATAGGCTAAATGATTACCACAAGAAAGCCAGTCTGTCAAGCACGTATATGATATTATAAAAGATCTCATTTAGTATCCACTGTCTTAGACGGAGACGGGTTTTTTCCCTGATCCTCCGACTCCTGGGTTTCACCATAAAGTTCTGCTAGTGCATCATTCATCTCTTGCACCCAGCCTACATTTTCGCTTTGGATGGTTTTCTCTGTACTGATCACCAATAACTCAAATTTCTCCAATTTTTCCTCGTCTGACAGACCATGCCACCAAGTGCTTATATCGTACAAATCATCAGCTGCTTGGTTGTAGGCAATCAGCGTTGTCTCAACCCGTTTCAATTCCAGGAAACTGGAAAATGCCGCAGCAAAGGCTGTACTGACCGCCACCCAGATGTCTTCACCCAGCGCCACCAGAAATGAACCCACACCGCCCAAGATATATACTCCCCACTGGTAGCCATGCAATTGTATATCAAGTTTCCTAGTTCGCTTTCGGTACCACTTAAACTGGTCTTCCACTCGCCAGACTAGGTAGTTTTCAGGGGTTAGGTCAGAAAACTTATCATCTTGATTATGCTGTTGAGCTTCCTGACGTTTCTTGTCCTTGCTTAAGGATGAGCGTTTTCTCCGGGAAACTTCCCCTTCGTAGGGGCTAAAACTAGTGTGGTGAACTGTAGTTCCCTTTAGCCTTTGACTAATCACCTTGACCTTACGTGCCAGCTTAGCATCCCGGGACGTGTTATCACTGTATTCCCCAACTTGCGCACGGTAACAGTAAATTTCCCTTTTAATTGCCTCGGCACTACCCCGTAACAGAATCCAATTGCCACCTTTGTCGAACTTAACTGCACCTGCTAGTAGTACACTTAGAGCAATTGGCACTAGTAGAAGAACGTAGTGAATCACTTTGACCGTGTGGTGTGACTCAGTGAGGCGTTCTACCAACATTGAGTGGACCACAGCTAGCAAAGTAGCCAACACACTCAATACCAGAATTCCTATCCGCAGCAGAAAGAAACGTTTCTGAGCCGCTGTGGCATTTTTGCTATAGGTACGCTGACGTTCCCAAGCACGTTTGAGGGTTGGGCTTGGCCCAGGGGAGTATGTAGCTTCTACTTCTGAGGTCATGGCAGTCTAAGCTGTTGTGCATTTAAACTGTATAAGCGCGTGAAATCAAATAAAAAAGATAGATCTCAGTCCCCTTTTGCCTTTTGCCTTTTGCCAATAGCCATGCATGCCTAAAGCCATTGCTAAAACGGATTTAAAATGCGTTTTAGCTTATGTACTTTTGACTGTATACCTTGACTGTCTGGTCAGTCCCTCCATGATGATTTTAGTCAATTCACTGAATGGTTGTGAGAGGTCATAACAGGTCAAGTGATTTTGTTGTAAGTGATTTGGTTGTAATAGTTCCGTAACAGATTCTCGTGCTTCTTGTTCTGGATAGCTTACTGCCATAGTAATTTCATCTGCCAACCGACCACTGCCGCCAAGAACTACCAATGGTCGTCCAGCTTTCTTGTTTTCAAATAAGTCTAGCAAGGTAATCGCCCCACCGTTAGCCATTACTGTGACTGATGGCTTTCCGTCTGCCAGGGTAGTAGCTATACGAGCCAACCAGGGGGATTCATCACCCCAGGTAGACCCAGGAATCAGCACAAAATGAGTATGATGTGGCTCCAGTGATGTTTCACCAGAATACGAGGGGGGTGCATCAGGAAGCGCAATCTTGCCCACTGGGGCAATACCTACTAAGGGAAAGGTGCCAGCAATCTCAGCACGAGCTTGCCCCATCATCTGCATTACCCCAGTATCGGTACCACCATCCACCACACATGCTCCGAGGGTTTCAGCAATGGGAGCTAGTACATTGACAAACAACAAGCGCAAACGAGCCATACTCTGATCACTCATCTTACTTGCCCCCCCGACTACCACTAAAACCGGACGGGAGCCGTGAAGACCGATTTGGTTCAGGGCAGCAGACAAGTCCACAGGATGATCCACTTGAATCGCACAAGCCGTTTGCCCATTCTTGAACGTGAGTTTGAGAGGCTGGTTATTTAAGAACTGCTTGAAGATGAGATGGTTTGGCTTGTATCCATCCTGGGACAAAGCACCGGACTTAGCTAAAACCCTCCTCTTGCGCAATCGGGGGGGAGCGATGCCTGCGCATCTAGCCATTAAGACCTTTTGGTGATCTGTTCGCTTTTGCTTTGTCTTGGCAGATAGAAACATTTAAAATCACCTATAGTGGTTTATAATATTCTATCTGCTAGATCATGCTGAGGGACATCAGCTGATCAGACATCTCGAAATTGGCGGTAACATTTTGTACATCCTCCAAGTCTTCCAGAGCATCCATTAATTTTAAAAGCGTCCGCGCCAGATCTGGGTCAGTCACTTCCACCGTATTACTAGGAATCCAGCGCAACTGCGCCTCACTGACCTCAAAGCCCTGATTTTTCAAGATTTGACTCAGGTTTTCCAGGTTGCTAACTTCTGTAAATACCTCAGCCGTTACACCTTCAGAATCTTCGTTCAACTCATAAGTTTGAGCTCCCCCTTCAAGGGATGCTTCAAACAAATGGTCCTCTGTGATATCACCCGTAAGCGTAACGACACCCTTTTGCTCAAACATCCAGCTAACGCAGCCTGTTTCACCCAGATTACCACCATTCTTAGTGAATACTGAACGCAGGTCAGCTGCTGTCCGATTCCGATTATCAGTAAAAGCTTCTATCAAGATAGCAACGCCTCCTGGACCATAACCCTCATAGCGAATCTCTTCAAGATTGTCACTCTCATTGCCTAGGGTACCGGCTCCTTTTGCGATCGCTCTTTCAATGTTCTCATTGGGAATCCCTGCTGCCTTAGCCTTTTCCACCGCTTGCCGCAGCTGAAAATTACCCTCCGGATCCGGGATGCCATTGCGAGCAGCTACTATAATCTCCCGAGATATTTTAGCAAAGGTCTTACCTTTAACTGCGTCCACCCTCGCTTTCTGACGCTTAATATTTGCCCATTTACTATGTCCTGCCATAACGGTTAAGTTAATTACTACCCAAGTTACAAAATACCTCCACTTCTTGGTTTAAGCATATAACCTACCCAAGTCATCTCCTAAAATAGACTATTCTCTCTCCTAGGATAGCTACCAACTGAAGGAAAGAAAGTCCATGGTAAATGCTATATCCTAAATGGTTTTTGGTCAAGGGATTAGCCCTTTGGAGATTAGGGGTAGCATTACTTGCACTGTAGTTTGTTCTCCTAGTGTACTATCTATTCTTAATTTACCACCGTGTAACTCAGCTAGACGTTTAGCAATCAGCAGCCCCAACCCTGAGCCTTGTTGTTCGTAAAAGTTACCTTTACATTGTAAGTCAGCTTTCAATTCGGCCATTTCAGCTTCAGATATCCCTTGCCCCTTGTCGTGGACTGACAAGATCAAGGTATTATTTTCTGAATAGCTATTTCCCCAAACAGGTGTTCCCTCTTGTGATAATTTAAAGGCATTATTAATTAACTCTTCCAACATTTTATTAAGTCGGTTTGGCGACCTAGCAATAGTAGCCTCTTCCCAATCTAATTGCAAATCCGCAACCCGTCCTGTTTTTTGAGCAATATTCTGAATCAAATTAGCCAGAACCGGATTAGGTAATTTACTGGTAGTCTTTCGCAGATTTTATTATTTTTTGGAATCTGTAGCGTTCATTTCAAGCTCTGCATAAAGTCAAAAGTTCTGAATTAACCTTAATAACCGTTCAGCAGACTGATGGATATCTTCTGCCATAGTCTTAATTTGATATCGTTCCAAACTCTACCATTTCTCCATGATTAGTTTGGAAATATCCAGAATCCGATTTAGGGGTTTATCCATTTCATAGAGCAAAGACAGTTTAATATGGCTGCGCAAATCATCCAGTTTTTTATCTTTTTGCAACTCAAGGGCAGCTTGCTTTTACAATCGAGTAGTAATTGCTCCTAGTAGTTCTACTCTAGTAAATGGCTTGGTCAGATAATCATCTGCTCCTAATTCCATTCCTTGGCGCTGATCAGTTTTTTCAGCTCTAGCTGTGAGAAACATAAAAGGAATGGTTGCCGTAGCAGGATGTTTGCGCAACGCATGCAATACCTTATAGCCATCAATTTTTGGCATTATAACATCTTAAATAATAAATTTAGCGTTTATAATGGTCTAACTCGATACTAATCCGACCATTCCTACCAGCAATCTCCTCAAAATATTTAGCTTCCAGTAACTCCAGTATATTTTCTCGTACTGAAGGTTCATCTTCAATTAACATAATTTTTGTTCTTACCATTTTTTTGCGCTTTGTGAAACTAATCTAATTGACTTGAGGTAGTGGGAAGCCAATACCGCTATTGAGTAAACGTTTAAATTCCGACGCTGGTAAAGCCCTACTAATCAAATGACCCTGAACTCGATCACATTTATGAGAATAAATAAAATCCAATTCTTCTTGAGTTTCTACTCCTTCAGCAATCAGTTGTAGATTTAAACTTTTTGCCATTTGTATAATAGCCTTAGTAATAGCAGCCTGGTTAGGTTTCTGCACAATATTACGGACAAAGCACTGATCAATTTTGAGAACGTCAAAGGGAAATTGTTGTAAATAGCTTAATGAAGAATATCCGGTACCAAAATCATCAATTGCAATTTCTAAGCCTAGGTTTTTTAGATCATTTAACTGACGAATAGCCGTCTCAGTGTTTTTTACTAGTATACTTTCAGTTAGTTCTAGTTCTAGAGTTCGATAGGTTAACTCAGTTGACTGCAAAATCTTGACTAAATTATGGTAAAATTCCGGTTTATTAAATTGACGACCTGATATATTTACTGCTATACGAAAAGAGGTATATCCATCATTTTGCCAGACTTTAGCTTGCTGACAAGCCTGCTGTAATATCCATTCTCCAATGGATAGAATTAGACCCGTTTCTTCCGCAATCGGAATAAATTTTGCTGGTGGAATCAAACCAAGTTCTGGATGATGCCAACGTAATAGAGCTTCAGCACCAACAATTTTTCCTGTCTCGAGACTGATTTGGGGTTGATAGTAAACCTGGAATTCTTCCCGTTCCAAAGCATAGCGTAAGCTACTCTGCAAGGTAAGATGATTTGAAGAATTGACATTCAAGGCACTGGTGTAAAACTGATATTGATCACCACCGTGACGCTTTGCCTGAAGCATCGCCTGGTTGGCATGATTGAGTAATTGTTCAACGTCTTCACCATCACGGGGATAAATTGCAATACCAATACTGGCGGTTATAAAAACTTCTTGATCATCCAGAACGATGGTTTGATAGAGGCTCTCAAGAATGCTTTTGACAACATTTATGACATCTTTTTTGTGTTGAGCTGTGGCTATAATAACGGCAAATTTATCGCCATTTAAACGAGCAACTGTACCCTGAATATCCACACAATTAGTGAGGCTTTCAGCCACAAATTTTAGTAAGTAATCTCCCCAAAAATGACCCAGATTATTGTTAACTTGATTAAACCGATCTAAACCCAAACACAGAAAGGTAACCAGTTTTTGATTATCGTCGATGTGTTGTTTTACTTGCTTAAACCGTTCTCGCAACGACAGGCGATTAGGTAGGTTTGTCAAGCTGTCATGGTGGATCAAGTAATTGAGTTTATTTTTAGCTTCCTGAAGTTCAGTATTGTAATGCTTATGAACAGCAGCTTTTTTTTTGAGTCTACTGGCAATTGACCCTAGGAGCTCTGCTCTGGTAAAGGGTTTGGTAATATAGTCGTCTGCCCCTAGTTCCATACCCTGACGAAAATCATTTTTAGCCGCCTTTGCGGTTAAAAAAATAAAGGGAACTGTTGCCATCATTGAGTCTTGACGCAGGGATGTTAAGACACTGTAACCGTCCATTTCCGGCATCATGACATCACAGATAATTAAATCTGGGATAGTTCCTTTAGCTAAATTAACACCAACACGACCATTTTCTGCTCCAATGACATCAAACCCTTCAGCGTCCAGGAGTTCTATAATGTTTTCCCGGACAAACTCTTCATCTTCAATAACTAATATTTTTCTCATCATTAATTTGATAGCACGTAATATATTGGCAGGGTTACAGTAAACGTTGTACCGACAGTTACCTCACTTTCTAGATCAATTTGACCTTGGTAGATATCGAGACACTTTTTGACAATTGCCAGTCCTAAGCCAGTGCCGGTAATTGTACCGACATTCGTACCTCGATAGAAGGTCTCAAAGAGTAGTCCTTGGTCTTCTTCAGGAATACCAATACCTTGATCGCTGATTTTAAAGATAGCCTGATTGGCAGAGCAAGTGAGTTTAATCTCAACCGTGCTACCTTTGGGAGAATACTTCAGTGCATTACTCAGCAAATTCTCCAAAATTTGCCTAAGCAATTTTTCATCCATATACGGTCGGGCGGATGAGAACGAACTAGCCGCATTATTTCTTCCATGATTACTACCTAATTTATTTTCAAACTTTTCTAAGCTATAAGTAAATTTTATTGTGTGATAATTTCGGTCATTAAGCTGGATTTGATAAATTAAATCGGTGCAAAAACTTTCCAAGTCTATCGGGGTTAATTTTAACTCTATTTTACCAGATTCTACCTTGCCAATCAGCAATATATCATTCAAAAGTCTGGTCATATGTTGAACCATGTTTTGAATGCGATGTAGGTGATTATTTATTTTATATTCTGACCATTTTGTTCCGTAATGTTCCAGTAACTCTGCTGATGAATAAATCGTGGTTAGAGGGGTACGAAATTCGTGAGATTTCATGGTAATAAACCGGGATTTTAGCTCCCCAAGTTGTTTCTCTTTAGCCAGTGCATTTATAATTTCTACTTCCGTTTCTTTCCGTTTAGTGATATCTCTATCAACCCC
>NZ_JAAHIE010000257.1:0-10292 GCF_010671945.1 Moorena sp. SIO4E2 | reverse complement strand
CTTGGATCGATAAAGATCCCAACGCTTCGGGAGACCTGAGCACTACTGGGACTGGAGAAATCCTGTCTCAGCAACTTGGGTCGCTGAACGAAGAATCCCCCGGTTTCTAACCGTGGGGAGTGTCAAGAATGGTTTATTTATCCATTACCAAAAATTACCCTAAAAGAAACCGGGTTTGTTACCTAGATTAAGGGATATCATAATCTGTTATTCTTTCCTCTGCTGTAGCTGATCTCCCTATCTCCCCATGACCTGATCTGATCACCGGATCACTTTTCTTGCCAGACTTTTAGCCAAGCAGTTAGTGCTTGCGGCATTTCTAGATCTAGCGGTCGTTTCATAGCAGTAACAAAATCCTCATCTGGGTCACCTAATCTTCTGAAGCTGTGATCCAATCCAGGAAAAATATGAGTTGTCACATTCCTATTACCAGCATCGATAAGTGCTTGCTGCATTTGTTGAGCTTCTTCTGGAGGTGTATTGTGATCCAAGGCACCATGTAAAATCAGTACTGGGCATTTGACCTTGTCCACAAATAAATAGGGAGGATTCTCAAAATGCTCTTGACCCAGGGGTAGGTAATAATTAAAAGACCAATCTTCATCTCCGATGCGAAAGAACTCTTCACCCCTTTTTGCCCTAGCATAAATTTCATCAATCTGTTTGTATATCCAGTAAATCAATGGCATATTTTCTTTAAAATTTTTGATAGTTGTACTATCTAACTTTTCAAAGGCTTTGGCTTGCCATTTCAGTATCCCTTCCAGGTTGTTATAAATGCCCCCTTGCCAAACAAAAAACTTAATGTCTGGGTCAGAAGCTGCTAAAATCAAAGCAATTACAGCCCCTTCACTTTGACCAAGAACTCCGATTCTACTGCTGTCAATCTCAGGAATACTCCGCATCCATTGCAATGCCATCCGAGCATCATCTACCAAGTCAAATAGTCCAGTAGTATTAAAATTTCCTTCGCTTTGACCACATCCTCGCTTATCGTATCTAAATGTCGCTATCCCGATTTCCTCAAGAATTCTAGCTTCATCCCGGAACAGGTTTCGCTCTGGTAATGGTGTAGGGAACCAATCGGTTTTTGAATTATCTAGATTTCCTTCTCTTGTCTGAGGAAAAGAGCCTCCAATGAATAGGCAAGCGGAGGGGTTTTCCACACCTTCTGGTAGGGTAAGTGTTCCATAAATCCTTGCACCCTTGGATTCAAAGAATTCTTGTCTTTCCATTTTTTAAAAATCCTGATCACTCTAATTATCATTATTGGTAGCAGGAATAAAGTAAATTGGGATTATTCATTTACCGGTCGAATAGGAACTTGAACTTCACTGCGCTTTAGGGGTTCCGGAACAAAGGGAGAATCATAAAAAAAGCGACGGGGTGTACCAACGACTGTATACTCCGAGTGTTGGGCTAACCATTCCTTCAACTGCTCAATACTCTGTTGGTAGCTGATATAACTATAGCTACCTTTGATCCCAAGGCTCACTACTGTCATCGGTGCTATGTCTTCTACCTTAATATTCCTTTCAATCTGCTCAGGAGTGATATTACGGCGGTGGTATAGAAATGATACATAAGCCTCACCAACCTGAGCAAAGGAACCTCCCTGACTAGTTTCTAGGGTACTGATCGGATAACGAGTCTCTACCGGAGCAGTCATGGAAATATCGTTAGAGCTAATATGGCGGTACAGGGTGCCAAAAGCACGATTAGCTGCCTCAGACAGTTCCCCAGAGTAGGGTACTGTGGCAGCGCGATAGGCAGGGTAGTGTTTGATTTCGATTTTGCCAGCTGGGGTAGGAGGTGGAAACCCTTCTGGTAAGGGAGCAGAGGCAGCACTGAACACTCTCCATCCCAGTAAGACAATTGCCAGTAAGCCTACAGGCAAGAGAAATTTGGATAGCTTCATCAGGGAGTAAAATTAACTAACAGTGAAAGGTAAGCATTCAGCGTGTCGCGTATCAGCGTGTCGCGTATCAGCTTTGTGGCACAGGCTTCGACGCTGTGACGTAACGAATGCTTACGATCAATATTAGTTTCATATAGCGTTTGTATTTAAGATGTAAACTTAGGAGGTCTTTTTTTATGTAAGCATTCAGCTAATGCGCTACGCGCACGCTACTTGAGGTGCGGTCAGCGGTCAGCTAATCAACGGGAGGTAGCAAACAAGCTTACGGTTCTAGTACGGCTGGTTGAAAATCCCTGCTCGTTAGCACCTTAAGTAGTGGGCGTTGCTGAATAGGGAATGAATAGGAGTGGGGTGCGCATCATGCCTGCCCCCAAATATCAGGAACGGGCAAGATGCCCATTCCACAGGTGCGACCCGTGGCGAATTTAATAATTAGATGCGGAAAGCGCACCTAAAAACTCTTCAAATCATTCCATTATTAAGCAACGCCTAAGTAGTGTGCCCATAGCGCATAACCTGATGGCTGATGGCTGATGGCTGATAGCTGAATGCTTACGCTATAACTAATGAATTACTGGTTGATGAAGTCGGAACCACAAGTCTATAGCATCACTGATCTGGAAAAAGAAGGGAAAACAATTTGGGATGGGGTTCGTAATTACCAAGCTAGAAACTTTCTGCGTGAAATGAAAGAGGGAGACTTAGCTTTTTTTTACCATTCCAACACTAAACCCCCTGGAATTGTGGGCTTAATGGAAATTATTAAAAGTGAAGTCGTTGACCCAACTCAGTTTGACCAAACTAGCCGTTACTATGACCCCAAATCAAGTGTTGAATCTCCTCGGTGGCATACTGTGCTAGTGCAATTTGTCGAGGTTTTTCCCCATTTCCTAGAGCTTTCAACCCTTAAACAGGAATTTAGTGACCAAGAGCTATGGGTTACTAGACGTGGAAATCGACTCTCGGTGATGCCAGTTTCTCAGGCAGTAGCTCAGAAAATTCTAGAGATCAGTCAAGCTACAAACCCAAGTCAAAGGTAATATTTCAGGCAGATGAATGATGGATTAGAATATTTAATGACCCCTATGCTAGAGAATGTCAAGCATGTCAAAAATACTGTAAGATGATCAACTTGTCACGAGCAGTACAATGGCGACGACGCCTACGAGTTTGGGGGTTATTAACTATAGCAATGTTCTTGTGTGGCTGGCTGCTAATTAATACTCTGAGATTGCAGGCAGCAGCATCAGCACCTGTGGATACGTTCTTTGTGCTAGGGGGGAGTATTCGTCGAGAAATCCATGTTGCTGAATTAGCCAAACAGTACCCAGACAAGCGAATTCTGATTTCTCATGGATCCCCAGACCCCTGCATTTGGCTAATTTTTAAGCGGGAGATGGCATCTTCGGAACAGGTTTGGTTAGAAAAGTGTGCCAATTCTACCTTTGGTAACTTTTTCTTTAGTATCCCAATTTTCCAGCGGTGGGGTGTTCGTAAGGTCAAGTTAATTACCTCTGGCACCCATGTACCACGGGCTCAGTGGATGGCGCAAATTCTACTGGGAGCTCATGGGATTTGGGTAGAGACAGATTTGGTGCAAGAGAAAGGTATTCCTGGTAATTCAGAATCCCCTCTCAAAACTGGGATAGACATTGCTCGCAGCTTGGTTTGGGCGCTACTGTCTCAAGTCATTCAACCCCGATGCTCTGATCTAATCCAACTCACGGATGTAGACATAGAGGCTTGGCGTGAGTCAGGTTTCAAGTGTGAGCATCAGGGGGGAGATTTGATCTCTACTGTCAGCCGTGCAAACCAAAAACAGCAAGGTTCGTTGTTGAAGCAAGAATCCCCGTCTCTGAGCGAGCGGGGAGTGTCAACATTAACCCAAAGGTTCAACTGGGTCGTCACTTGACTATGCGCTTCCAGGGAGCAAAGCCATTTTCAACACCTTTAAGACTAGCAGCCAAGCTGGGGTAATGTCGGAGCACAACACTTATGAAAGTGTTCTTTTCAATCCAGTCCAGACCGAATTGAGTATAGATTTCGGCAGTGTAATCCTTGGTAAAGAAGCGATCGCTTTTCAGTCGTCGGGATGCCATCAGGATGAATATCCGAAAGGCGGTATCGCTGAAACCAAATCCCTTGGGAGGATTTTCGGCAAACATACCTATCATTAGGTCTACACTATCGATATCATTGTTGTAAACTTCCCGCAATTCTTTCGCCCATTCTGGTTTCTCAGTGATTTCCTCGAAGGATTTAACTCGATCGCGACCAATTAGTTCCCGGAACTGGTTGTAACGGGGAACCCCTCGCTCCCGATCTCGGAGGATATCTACAGCAGCTAAGTCAAATACTTCACCGTTGTCCCTTAGTAGCTGCTGCAATTTCTTTGGATAATTGTAAAGGGTGACAGCACCTGGGTGGCTGATTCCAAAGGAGTAGAATAAATCAGCTATATCTACCTGTTCTAGAATGGCACGTGAGCGCTTGCCAGACACTTCAAAAAAGTCTTTTGTCAGCAGCTCTTTACCGTCTTTAACCGAGTAAAACGGGAATTCATCGGGGATGAGGGGATGCATCCGATACACAGAAACGAATTCTTCGGTGAGGTAGAAGGGAGCACCATGGTGGTCAGTAGATGAGCCGATAATGCCGCTGACTGCTTCACTGTCCCCAAGACGCCCAAAACGATTTTTGAATTCCTGACCTAATAGACCCCACCAATTAGCTCTCATGGCAACTTGCACGGCGGGATGCCCCAGGATGCCCGGAGTCCATTCCACAGTATGAATTTTAGCTAGCAAGGCAGCATTAATCAGTCGAGCGTGGTCGAACAGGTCATCATCTGTCCAGTCAGGGTATTGTTTTTTCAGATGATCACAGATAGTGTTGTGCTCTTTGACGAACAGGATATGCAACATGCTCAGTCCTATCCACCAGTTATCGTCAAAGCCCACAATATCGATTCCGTTCTCTGGGTTGACAGGTAACAAACCGTCATCACCAATGATCATCTTACCATCGACATGGCTACGCACCTTATCGATAGTTTCCTGATAACTGCCATAGATTTGGGAAGCATCCCACCAGTGAGTTTCTCGGTTGATAAAGGTTGGGGGATTGTTGGTATCGTCTTCAGAACGAGTGGGGTCTTTTGGAGTTGTTTCGATTTCCAGAGGTCGATGCTCTTCGGGCCAGGGGTCATCCTGTTCCAGAGGAATCTCGATTTTCTCCTGGGATTCATTATAGCCATGAGAAAACCAATCGTGGGTCTGGAATTGAATCCATGCTGCAGCTGTTAGGTTTAAGGTCGAAGCTGGTACAAATTCATCCCGCGTCAATAACTTCCGACTGATAGTACGGGGATTGGGATTGAGTAAATTCTTTTCGTCGGGGTAGGCGTATTTCAGGGCTACATTGCGTCCAAAGCGGGTGCCAGCCATACCCATTTTAGGATCATTGGGGTCATTAAATGAACCATCTGCTGTGCGAATTTTCAGATGGCGACCATCAGGACTAGGAGTCGGTTCAGGGGGCTCCCCTTTTGTGGGTAATTGGGAAGTATCGTGCAGGTTTTCTTCCCGCATATTATCCCGGAATTTATTTAATTTTAATAGGGCTAGAGGAGTAGGGAACTCATGCCAAGGTTTCTTTGTCATTGTGCTAATTCCTTTAGTTATTACCGAGGGATTTAATGTTTTAGGTTTGGAGTGTCAGGAATTCTCGTGGGAGCTTACTAATCACTCCTAAGCCTAGGTGAATAAGACTGGGCATGATCTTAATTCACCGTTGTCTAGCTCTTTCTATTTCTCAGTTTTTTATGTTCATCATAACTCATTAATTTATAAATTAAAGAGGATGACCTAATAAATTTAGTGTTGTCTAATTGTCTAGAATTGACAGTACCCATCTGGGGTACTCTTTGCTGATCACTGAACTGTCAATAAATTTCACAGTCAAGGGTCAAGGGTTAACAAATTGGATATCCTTTTCTTGGAAGTACGCTGGTAGAGGGTCTCGGGAGAGTACATTGGTTTTGGATGTCAGCTGCTGCTGGTCGAGGAGAATTGCGATCGCACTCTTACACACAAACAGGATCAAATCCCTTCCGGGACAAGTACGAGATCCTCTCAGAAACAAATTGGAGTAAGTCGAATTGTCATGATCCCTCGGATCTAGCCACCGTTGAGGTACAAACGAATCGGTGGATGGGTCTCGTGACCGTTCCCGTTGCATAATCGGGAAAAAGTGCAGAATTTCCATGTCTGGGGGAATACGGGTGTTATTATACCTGTCGCCAGCTGTTGTGATGTGAAAGGTTCTGGTCACTGGAGGGAACAAACGACCAGTTTCCAACAAACAAGCTTCTAAATAGCTGAGTTTAGCAATGGTTGAGGCTTGCTCCAACGAACCTGTTTTCTTGATTTCCTGTCGCACCCGTTCCAGCACCTTTGGTCTAGAGGTAATCATAGTCAGGGTTCTCGCCAGCAAGTCAGTCCCTGAACCAGTAAAAGTAAACATCCAGTGGGGGATTTGTTGTAGGAGTTCCTCTTCGGTAGTGTAGGGCTTTATGCCATGAGCCATAGACAACAGAGAGGGCTTTTCAGACGCTTCGCTGCCTTCCCAAAGCTGCTCAAGAGTTTCATAAAATTTTTCTAAACGCTTAGTTTCAAACCTTCCCAATACAATCCGCTTGATCGGATTTCCCACCATTGAGAATAACACCTGTATATCCTTGACCAACCGCCCAGGAGCAACATTTTCCCCAAACACGATGCCAAGCATTGCCTCACCCATACATTTCCGGATATCCTCAATGTTGGATACTGGCTTTGAAAAAGCATGATGTACCTGTTCGAGGAAAGCCTGTTGGTACTGGTGCTGGCAACCTGTGCCAAGCACTCCCTCGTTATAAGGTCTCAGGCGCTGCCACTGTTGATCATGGCTGATAGTGAGGGCGTTGGGAGCAAGGAAAGACATACCATCCTTCTTGAGATTGCCTTCGATATAGCCTTGGCTGTCCGGTGGGTCTTGTAAAATGTGGTCTGATAAGTCACGCCCAGATACTAGCAACACTTTCTTGAGAAGAAAGTTTAGAATGACATTTTTACTACCATAGCGTTTGATGACATCACCAATCCAACCCCCTAATACTTTTTCAAGGTCGAAACCACGGGGGTTACGGATAAAGCCACTGGCTAGATTACCCAGAAGCCGTAACAAGTCGAGTACATTGGTAGAAGGGTAGGTGTTCATTATTCATTGCTCATTGTTTCGTTGACAAATCTTACTTGAGGCTTTACTGAGACTTATCCAGTAAGCATTCAGCCGTCAGCCGTGAGCTAAAAGCTCACGCTACTTGAGGTGCGGTCAGCTGACGTAACAGAGATTAAACCAATGCTTACTTGTTTTATTCAAAAGCTGAGAGCCGATAGCTGATAGCTGATAGCTGATAGCTGATAGCTGATAGCTGATAGCTGATAGCTGATAGCTGATAGCTGATAGCTGAATGCTTACCATATCCATTGCTTCTATTTTCCTTAAGGCTATCAGCTTAAGCCAGAATTTCTCAATCCACTCCCTAATCAGAACTAGTGGCTACTTTCTTGCATGCTTCTCACCACTTGGGTTACTAGATTTCGGGGCATAAATCTTATACTGAGGGCAAGCAACTGGTTTTTGAGACCAGGCACAACAACAGTTCGATTTTTCATCAGACCAAGATAGCCAATCCTAGCAACAGTTTCAGCAGTCATAATCTTTTGTCCACTAACCAGCTTAGAGTCTTCCATGTTTGCCCGAGCTTGAAAACCCGATTCTGTTGGTCCTGGACACAGAGTAGTTACCGTCACCCCTGAACCCTTGAGTTCATTGGCAATTGCCTCGGAAAAGGATAGGACATAGGCTTTCGTGGCATAATATACTGCCATCAACGGACCAGGCTGAAACGCTGCTGTGGAGGCAATATTTAAAATTTTTCCATACTGTTGTTGCACCATAGCTGGCAGAAATAATTTGGTCAAATGGGTCAGGGCTACTATGTTTAGCTGCATCATGGCTAGTTCAGTAGCCAGGTCTGTTTCAGCAAAAGCTCCATAGGTAGCGAATCCAGCGTTGTTGACTAGTGCATCAACCTTGATACCTTCCTCTTGGAGCTGGTCAAAAATCTCCTGTGCAGCTCCTGGAACTGACAAATCCTTCGGAATAACCCTGACGAATGTCCCAAATTTTTCCCTAAAACCCTCGGCTAGTTGAGATAGTTTCGACTCACTTCTGGCGACTAACACTAACTTGTAGCCATCGCGAGCAAATAACTTGGTAAATTCATAACCAATTCCACTGGATGCACCAGTAATCAGAGCCGTTTTCGGACGATCCTTTACCTGATTTTTTTGATTCATTTGAGGTGTATGTTTACAAAAATTAACCCAGAAAATCTTGAAGAATTATTTCGATAGCCTTTCCAAAGGAATTGGAAACAAGTATGACAGTTTTTTTCATTACAAAAAATCCCTAGACACTTGATTAGCTCTTGCCTTTTGAATCTTGCCTTTTGCCTTTCCCTAAGGGATTATGTTCACAAATCAAATGGAAATGCTATGTAGGTTATAGTTATCCACTAGTAGTTGTAACTTAAATTACATTTTAAGCAGATCACCAGATCCTAGGGCAATCAAAAATCAAGCCAATAAAGCAAGCAAAGGGACTCTAGTTGAGGTATAGCATACTTTTGATAAATTTAGGGAGAATGGGGGCGCTAGCTGAGGTAGGTGGTTCAGCTGCCAAAAATCTCTCTATTGCCTTGATAGTTATCCTCACAGGGAGCTTTTCCAAAACCGGATTGTTGTTAAAAAACTTAATAATCATGAAATATCAATGGTTGTTAAGTCATAATGGAAAGTGTTGGAAATTATAGTTTTTCGAGGAGAGACTTAACAACATCCAACTGGGGAGCAAGATTTTGTCAGGACTGACCCAAAATTGGCCAACAAACGCCCTTATACAAATTTGTGATAGTTCAATGACTCCTCCCCCAACCCAAAGCAAGGGGATGGGGTCAAGGGAAATAGTCACTGACAGTAATTTATTCCTAGCTTAGCGACAGCGTATAACAGAGAATCGGGCATCAGACCAAATAAGCGTCACAAAATAGAAAGGACAAAAGACAAATGACATCCTTATTGTTATTTACTCTCAATAAGAGCATTAAATAGTTTTCCTAAAAAAATATTCGGCCAGCATCTGGAATGCTAGGCATTGAGCTTGTAGCTTGCTTTATTCCAACAAAAGCCAAGATTCAACTAAATCAAATGGAAAAGGATATAATTTTTGAACCTTTGGAGTTCCGAAACTTGACCCTAAAGAATCGGATCTTTCGTTCTAATATCTCTGGTCGATTTGACAACTATGATGGTTCCGGTAACCAGGCACGGATCAATTGGGAAGAGAAATTTGCCCGAGGCGGCGTCGGTGCAATCGTCTCTTCCTTTACACCGGTCCAAATCCGAGGACGAATTTTACCTAACTATGCCACGATTGACCGCGATGATAGAATTCCTTTCTGGCGCAAGGTCGGGGAGAAAGTACATGAATATGACTGTAAGTTTTTGATGCAACTGAGCCACTCTGGTCGTCAGCGGGATGTTGGTGGTGTGGAGAATTTGCATAATAAGGGTCTTAGTTCAACCAGTGAAACTGAGTCATTTCATGGGCTGGAGTGTCAGGCAATGACACGCAAGGAAATCAAGGAAATGATTCAGGCATTCGCTGATGGTGCCAGACGAGCTCGTGAGGCAGGACTTGATGGGGTAGAACTTCACAGTGCCAATGGCTATCTGATTACCCAATTTCTGAGTTCAGGCATCAACGACCGCAAGGATGAGTATGGCGGTTCTCTGGAAAATCGAGCTCGTTTCTTGCTGGAGATTATCCAGGGAATACGCAAGGAGGTAGGAAACGATTTTCACCTCCAGGCAAAAATCAGTGCAGTGGAATACAACGATGCTGTGATTCCTTGGGATAAGCCTGGGAATACCCTGGAAGACTCTATCCAAATCTGCAAGTGGGTCGAGGAAGCTGGAGCAGATGCCCTTCATATATCCACTGGAAGCTTATTTCCCCACCCGTTGAACCCACCCGGTGAGTTTCCCCGGGACGAAGCATCCCGATGGTACGAGATCATGCTCGGAAGCGGTATCTATACCTTCCGCAATTACTTACTGTTCCGGTATAGATTCCTATTTCCCATCTTCTTGTTCTTGTGGAACCGAGTTTACAGAAAGGGTTCGACTCAGCCGATAATCGGCAAAGATGTACAGGATAAAGCCTTGGACGACTCCTTCCGGGAGTTTGTATCAAGTCAAACCATGCA
>NZ_JAAHIE010000256.1:0-10315 GCF_010671945.1 Moorena sp. SIO4E2 | reverse complement strand
AAAGGGATAAATCCCGAGGATTTTAACCTGTAAGGGATTTGATTGATAAGTTGTTGGTTGCTACTATCTTGTTTCGTCGTAGTTTGTCCCACTGTGGGCAAAGGCATAATTACCCCTACTGAGATCAGACTAACTAGAGCTGTTGCCCAAATTTTTGGCCGTTTTGATTTAGTTGAAACCATACCGATACCCCCTACCTCAAATCCAGAGCCGCCTCTAAAATTTCACTTTTATTCTGTTCTAATTCACGCACTTCTGATTCATCCCCTAAAGCCCGATAACTGACCTGGGCTTGCTCTAACCACTGTAACGCTTCTTCTTTACTATCAAGAATTAGGGTGATAATCACTAAACTCTTTTGTATTTCCGCTTGACTGTTTAAATCTGATGCTGTTTGAGCCAGTTCTAAACCTTTGAGGTAACGCTCCTTTGCCAGTCGAGTTAACCCCACTTGTGTGTAGGTATTCCCTAGCAGTTGATAGGTGGCTACCAAATTATTACCATCTTTGATGCTTTGTTCGAGGATATCAATCGCATCATATTTCAAGTCTTCGCTGAGGTAAAAATGGGCTATGGCTAAGGTTTTTGCTTCTTCACTTAACTGTTTTTGCTGGAGTTTCTCTACTTCTTTTAATAGGGTGGTAGCTTTCTTTTCATCAAGTACCCGAAAACCAAATACCCCTTCCTCTATAGAACGTTGACCGTTGTCAGTCTCAACAATTAACCAATAATAACCAGGTGGTAGAGGTTGTTCCCCTGAATAAAGAATTTCTGTCTCCCTACTGTGGGTTTTCCAGTCTAGATCTAATCCTTGTCCACGAATCCTAACAGAGTAACTTTCTGCACCTTCAACCTGATGCCAGCGTAGGGTGGGTCGGTTGTCGAGTAAGGATGTGTTCCTCGGACTTAATAGATAAGGAATGTTTTGATTATTTGCTGCCCTAGTAGGAGCGGTATCATCCTCTGAGTGAATTATTCTATTATCTCTGGTGGCAGGACAGCCTTCATTAACGGTGGAAGTTCTTCCCGGTTCAGGTTTCCAGGTTGTCCAGTTGGAACACAGCACTTCAACCGTAGCATTTGAGCCTACCAACAGCTGATAATCCCCCCTGAGTACAGAACCAATAGAAGCTGGTTGAAAATTTGACCAATTGGGCTTCTGGAATTTGACTTCACCTGGAGGACCCAAGGCGATAATTAGGTTAAACCTTGGTATTTGAGGCAGGGCAGGTTTGATGAAAGTAACTGCCACACCTAGCCCCAGTGCAAAGGCAATTAAGGTTTTCGATTGTTTTGACCACATGATTGATTGTCCTCCTTTAATTTTTTATGAGCTAAGCCCAGCCACAGATCCTCATCAGGATTAGCACTTGAGCCGAATTGACAACATTTTTGCCACTGGTTCAGGGCTTTGGTTTTCTGGTTTTGTCCTTGATAAACCTGAGCTAATAAGCAGTGGGCTGAACCGCGATTAGAGATTCGTTTACTACCTTCTTGACTACTTCCTAGAGAAACAGCACCCAGGATAAATTTCTCCGCTTCATACCAGCGCTGTTGCTTAAGCCTTGCCCAACCCAAGTTTTTCATCAGGTCGTATTTAACTTTGATACTGGCTTGCTCAGCCTTGGCTAAACCTTTTAAGAGTAGGGGTATAGCTAAAGATGGTTTGTTGTTCAGAATATGCAAGCGACCTAAGTTGTTATAGGCTTTGACAAAACCGCCTTTTACGGCGAATTGGTATTGAGTTCTGGCTTTATCAAACTGTTGTAAATCTTCGTAAACAAAAGCTAAGTTGTAGTGAGCTTTGACATTATCAGGATTAAGGGCTAACGCTTGCTGATAGTGGGCTTCAGCACTGGCTAGTTGACCTTGGTTATACTTTTCAAAACCTCTTTTATTGGAGAAATTAGAAAAATTGGGCAGATAAAAGTGAAAACCTAGTAAGATTACCAGTAATAACTCCGTCGCCCCGAGCTGGGCTTCCGCATGAAAATGCTTGGGAATACCCAGTCGGATTAATAATTTATCAAATCCTTCTTGTCCGGTTTCCGTTAGTTCGCTGATCCCTTGTAATACGGTCAAAAGACTGGGAAAAGCAATTGCTACTGCTCCCGCAAATCCAGTGCCTGCTATCAAAAAACGAGGCAGAAGGTCGATTAACAAGCCAAGATTCGCCGTCCAGCCAGCAATGCTCAATCCTCGCCATAACCAATCCCACCATTGCCAGCGGGCAAGCTCCGCTTCTGTTTCTAAATGCCACCACCAAGCTGTGTCTGGGGGTTCCAAACTAGTTCGCCAGCTGGCAAAATCAATAACTTTGCTGATCTGCCAAGCATTTTGTTTGAGGCGCACATCCAAGGCAACAAGCTTTTTTTGTTGGTGATAAGAAGGGTAAACTTGTGCCTGACCAACAGCCTGAACAAAATCCCTAGCATTTAAAACCACGATAATTTGCTTTTCAGACATCGGTGATGCTGAATCTTCAAGGTGTTCAAGGGCTATTTCGTAAGTCTTGAGAGCCTCATCTAAGGGAGGATTAGTCATTTACTTTGTGGGTCAAAGAAGCAAAAATTAAACTTAATTGTTATTGCAGCTTATATAGTTATATAGTTGATTTTATAGATTTGTACTACTAAGCTCGAAAAGCTTGACTGTAAGCATTCAGCAGTCAGCCGTCAGCCGTCAGCCAAGGGCATCAGCTGATACGCGACACGCTGATAGCTGATAGCTGATTACCTGATCTAGGGGTAATTGCAGCTGGCTCACATTTTTTTGTTCCCGCTTTTTATTGTAGGGCGCAGGCTAAGTAATAACAACCGTTAACATAGACGTTACACTTCCCACCCTCCCCACACTCCCGACTCCCTCGGTGCCCTTGACCCATTAAGAATTAAATTCGCCACGGGTCGCACCGCTCCCGACTCCCGACTCCCGACTCCCTAAAAAAAAATCGGTCAAGTTTGGGTTAACCCCAATCCTTGACCGAATCTGTACTTGAAGGTTCCACAAGTACAGCTCAAAATGGATAATTTCAGATCTCAATTATGGCATGATTCCCGAGTTAGTCAGCAACTGCTGAAAAGCAATAACATTCCAACTCATTTTGCTTCATGTTGCTTCATCCTCCTTCACCAAACATCCTTCACAATTCCTGATTTGCCAGGGGGCAACCCTGGCAAACTCCTATCTTAATCTACGTAAAAGTATCGAATCAAAAAGGTCATAACCTCACCAGGATTTCCCGTAGGCTCCGGAGTGCTCCACTCGTCCGGCTCCGCATACTTAAGGGAATAAATGGCATTAATTGTATTCCGAACCTTTTCAGGAGAACCGATCAAAAAGAGCTTGGCTTTCTTGGGTAAGGCACCTTGGTTGTCGGAAGGAGGAAAATTGTTACTCATCTGAAATTATCTCTTGAGTTTGTTGACACTATTAATTTATCAATAAATCAATATATTGTCAAGGGATTTTAGAAATTTTTTTTTATTAGGAAATCGGGAATCGGGAATCGGGAATCGGGAATCGGGAATAGTAATAAAATTACTCGTAGGGTGGGCAGTGTTTCAGAGCGATAAGATTAGCTTATAATCGGTATTTTAAGCACTGCCCACCGACATCAAATCAACTATATTACTCGTAGGGTGGGCAGTGGTTTAGACGGATAAATCAGTTTTTAATCGGTTTTCAACACTGCCCACCTATATTAATCGTAGGGTGGGCAGTGGTTTAGACGGATAAATCAGTTTTTAATCGGTTTTCAACACTGCCCACCGACATCAAATCAACTATAAAATAGAATTTATTTGTCTAGATTTTTAATAAAATTACTGGTCTGGTGGGCAGTGCCTAATACCAATTCAAAACCTCACAATCCTGTTGGTATCCACTGCCCACCCTACATCTACATATACTGATCTGGTGGGCAGTGCCTAATACCAATTCAAAACCTCACAATCCTGTTGGTAAGCACTGCCCACCCTACATCTACATATACTGATCTGGTGGGCAGTGCTTCAGACCAATGCAAAACCTGACAATGCTTTTGGTAAGCACTGCCCACCCTACATCTCTCCCCATCTCCCCATCTCCCCCATCTCCCCATCTCCCTATCTCCCCATCTCCCTATCTCCCCATCTCCCTATCTCCCCTGGCCATAAAGCAAATCGATAATTGCCATGAGTTTTTCTTAAGTTAAGGTACTTATTAATAAATTATTAATATTAAGTTAACGGCTTATGTTTCTGGGGCTTGTGCCTTTACCATAGAGTAAAGTAAATGATTTTAGTAAAATACTTCAATAAATATAATGGATGTATTTGCAGTACAGTAAAAAGTAATTACCTACATGTAATGTAACAATTACCTACATCTAATTTAACTGTGCAACTAACTAACCAAATTCACTTTCGTAACATTAGGGGGGATATTTTTGGTGGACTAACCGCCGCCGTTATCGCCCTCCCCATGGCTCTTACCTTCGGTGTCGCCTCCGGTGCTGGAGCAGAAGCTGGTTTGTGGGGTGCTGTATTAATTGGCTTTTTTGCTGCGGTATTTGGAGGTACTCCCACCCTAATTTCTGAACCCACTGGCCCCATGACAGTGGTGATGACAGCGGTAATTGCTAACCTTACGGCTGCTAATCCAGAAAACGGCATGGCTATGGCTTTTACCGTGGTCATGTTAGCCGGAATTTTTCAAATTCTGTTTGGTTTTCTGCGCCTAGGCAAATACATTACTTTGATGCCCTACACCGTCATTTCCGGTTTTATGTCGGGTATTGGAATCATACTAATTATTTTGCAAACGGCTCCTTTTTTGGGTCAAGGTAGCCCTAAGGGTGGCGTCATTGGCACAGTTACTAGTTTGCCCACACTGATAGCAAACATCAACCCGGTTGAAACTGTTTTAGCTGTTTTGACCGTAGCAATTATTGTTTTAATGCCCCGCAAATGGAAACGCATCTTACCACCCCAGTTGCTAGCATTAATTCTGGGAACAGTTTTGTCTTTGGTATTTTTCTCTGGGGTAGATATTCGCCGTATTGGGGAAATTGCTGTTGGTTTGCCTAGTTTGCGTCTACCGGTGTTTAGCACTGAACAGTTACAGTTAATGGTGGTTGATGCTTTGGTGCTAGCTACATTGGGCTGCATTGATGCATTACTAACCTCCCTGGTTGCTGATAGTTTAACCCGTACCGAACATGATTCTAACAAAGAGTTAATGGGCCAGGGTTTAGGTAATTTAGTATCCGGTTTATTTGGCGGTATTCCTGGAGCTGGCGCAACCATGGGAACTGTGGTTAATATCCAATCCGGGGGTAGGAGTGCCCTTTCTGGAATCGCCCGTGCTTTAGCATTACTAGTAGTTGTGCTTTGGGCCGCCCCCCTCACCAAAACGATTCCCCTTGCTGTTTTGGCTGGTATCGCCCTCAAGGTAGGTATTGATATTATTGACTGGGGTTTCCTCAAGCGTGCCCATAAAATTTCTTGGAAAGCATCCCTGATTATGTACGGGGTGATTTTACTGACTGTTTTTGTTGACTTGATTGTGGCGGTGGGAGTAGGAGTATTTATTGCCAATATCCTCACCATTGAGCGTCTTAGTGCTCATAGAGCAGACAGTGTTAAGGCGATTACCTATGACGATGAGGAAATTCAGCTTTCCCAGGAGGAAAAAGTACTATTGGATCAAGGTGACGGTCGTATTGTACTCTTTCATCTCAGTGGACCGATGATTTTTGGGGTTGCAAAAGCAATTTCCCGTCAACACAATGCCATTGAAGGTTTTGATGTGCTGATTCTGGATTTCAGTGATGTACCTATTTTAGGTGTTACCGCTTCCCTAGCTTTGGAAAATGCCATTCAAGAAGCCTTAGATAAAGGTCGTGAAGTATTTATTGTAGGGGCAACAGGCAAAACCAGAAAGCGGTTACAAACCTTGGATATCTGGCAGCAGATTCCACCCCAAAACCTAGAATTGACTCGTTTAGAAGCACTGCGGTTGTCTCGTACCATGGTGAATAACTATCAAAATTATGCACCAAGTCAGGCACAAGCTAATTTTGATTTGTCAGCTGATATATAAGTTTTATTTAAGAGCCGTAGGGTGGGCAGTGCCTAATACCAATTTAAAAGCTGACAATCCTTTTGGTACGCACTGCCCACCCTACATCTACTTCTAGATTTTTAATAAGCCTCCCAGATCCGCTGTTCCTTTTGCTATATAGCATAGAAGCGTTGAATGTTTTAAACGTTCAACGCTTCTGACTTTTTCATACCTTTTGATAGTTGTTGAGTTAAAAAAAATTAAATTAATTTAAACTAACTTAAAATCTCGACGTCTTGCATAAATAGCCAACAACAGGGTGATAAGTACTATAACTACATCGCAAAAACGTAAGCATTCAGCCATCAGCTATCAGCCGTAGGGTGGGCAGTGGATCAGACCAATTGAAAAGCTGACAATCGTTTTGCTAGCCACTGCCCACCCTACCTCTATCAGTGAGCCGTAGTGAGCCGTAGGGTGGGCAGTGGATCAGACCAATTGAAAAGCTGACAATCGTTTTGCTAGCCACTGCCCACCCTACCTCTATCAGTGAGCCGTAGTGAGCCGTAGGGTGGGCAGTGGATCAGACCAATTGAAAAGCTGACAATCGTTTTGCTAAGCACTGCCCACCCTACCTCAACTTTTGCTTCTTGCCTTGCCCGTAGCGCTATATCAGTTTCTCCAAAAATCTGGAATGCTGGGGCTGTAGTTGGTAGCTAAGTATACATCTACAAAATTGTTAGTTACATGATTGCTCAAGCATTTGATGAGTTTTACCCCTCCCATCCAGTTCTGAGTGTAGTCTCTGGAGTAGACTCAGAATCAGAGTTAGCTTGGATACAAGCAAAAGAGTCTGCTGATCAAGTTGTCTTCAACAATACAGGCAAACATCTCAGTGACATTGAAACCACAGTACTTCAGGGTTCCTGGGAAGGGAAAACCTATGATCAGATCGCCAATAGGTATGGCTACAGTGCTGAGTATCTTAACAAAGATATCGGCAACAAATTATGGAATAAGCTCTCAGAAGCATTAGGCGAAAGGGTAACCAAAAAGAGTTTCAAACAAGCACTGAAAAGAGCATGGAAAAAGTGTCAAGGTAGATCACTTAGCACCAATGGAGAGCAGCAAGCATCTGAGCCGCTAACAAAGCTACCATTTCCGTCGGGTTGGGTGGCGCTGGATTCACCTCTTTATGTGGAGCGAGACAGCATCGAATCTCTCGGTTACGATACGGTGATTATGCCTGGTTCCCTGATTCGGATTAAAGCACCAAAGCTAATGGGAAAAACCTCCTTAATGATGAGGATTCTAGCTCATGCTCAATCCCAGGATTGTCAAACGGTTTATTTAGATTTGAGCAGTGTAGACCGAGCCATTTTAACGGATTTAGATAAGTTTCTACGCTGGCTCTGTTTGAAGGTTGGTCGGCAGTTAAAGTTAGACAATCAATTAAATGATTATTGGGATACAGAGATTTTGGGTAGTAATGATAACTGCACAGTCTATTTTGAAGAGTATTTACTGGCAGAAATAGATTGTCCCCTAGTCTTAGCATTGGATGAAGTCGATCGAGTTTTTCCCTACCCCGAAGTGATAGAAGACTTTTTAGGGATGCTGCGCAGCTGGCATGAGAAAGCCAAGATTTCAGATATCTGGAAGCAACTGCGGCTAGTGATAGCACATTCTACAGAAGTTTATATTCCCTTAGACTTAAATCAATCTCCCTTTAACGCCGGAATTCCAGTGGAGTTGCGAGAGTTTGACCAACAGCAGGTAAAAAATTTGGCTCAGCTCCATGGACTAAATTGGAATGATACCCAGATAGAAAAATTAATGACAATGGGATCTGGTCATCCCTATCTGGTACGGTTGGCGATGTATGAAATTGGCTCTGGCAAGGTAACATTCCAGCAGTTGTGGCAAGATGCACCCACAGAAGCAGGTATTTATAGCAACCATTTGCGGCGACATTTAGAAACACTGCAACAATCACCAGAGTTGCTTCAGGCCCTCAAGAAAGTTGTCACCTCATCTGAGCCAGTGGAACTCAATCCGATCGAGATTTACAAACTACACAGTATGGGCTTGGTAGAGCGACAGGGTAACTATGTTGTCCCTCGCTGCAATTTGTACCGGGAATATTTCTACCAAGTTCTAGCTTGAAGCTGAATAAGTTGCTGAAGTTAGTCTTTTCATGGAAAGCTGTGTAATTGTGCTTTATAGATAAGCATTCAGCTGTCAGCGGTCAGCCGTGAGCCTTTGGCTCACGCTGCGCGAACAGCTTTCCATAACTCAGATTAAACTTTTGCTTATAGCGCTACGCGCAAGTCAGCAAGGTTCTTGCGTCAGAAGTCAAAATTAAGCTATGACTAAGTTTCGGAGTTTATGAATGTAAGAATCTGAATGCGTAGTGCTATACTTTTTTTATTCAAAAGTTCCGTAGCTTCCTAATAGCTTATAAGCACATAAATTAGCGTTGCATTAGCTGATAGCACCTCAAGTAGCACCATCTGTAGCGCATTAGCTGATAGCTGATAGCTGATAGCTTACCTTTATAAATAAGCTGATGTGCATTTAAAATACACATCAGCCTGGTCTGGGATATTGGGTATCGAGTGTAGGGAAAGGCTTGATTTCACCACACCCTATACCCTAAGCCGTAGGGTGGGCAGTGCTGGCGGACCAATTGAAAAGCTGACAATCCTTTTGGTACGCACTGCCCACCCTACATCTCTAGGTTGTGAGTGGCTGGGGGATTATCTGGCGATTCATCCCGAACAAGAGGAACTGACAGACGGATTTTGTGGCTTGGGGGAAAGTCCGCAAGAACGGGATGACCACAAAATCCGCTAGCATAAGAAATGCTTAACCCGCTGGATTAGAGGGTATTTTTAGCACCTGCTTTGGATAAATTATGTAAGGATCTTTTATCCCATTCTCTTTTGCTATAGCGAACCAAAAGTCTTGAGTGCCATAGCACGTTGCACTTATCTTACTCAATGAATCTCCTGGTTTTACGGTATATTTTGGTCCACAGCTGTTGATAAAAGACATTTATTTACTTCTATGTAATTGATTAGCAAACCTAAATTATTTGCTCTGTTAATTGCCTTGATATCAATCATTATTTCCTGGAATAATTAGACCTGCCATGGGGATAAAATCAGGGATTTCAAGCAGTAGTTAAATACGTTTAGTGAGGTTTTATAGGGAAAAGTCAGGTTGAGCGTCAAATTTACTCGGAGTAACAACTATAATTTTCTAAAGGATACAGCCGTAGGGTGGGCAGTGCTGGCGGACCAATTGAAAAGCTGACAATCCTTTTGGTACGCACTGCCCACCCTACATCTCTAATTTGGATTTTCAGCTATCAGCTGATGTGCTACGCGCTGATTAATCAATTAGCAGCCGTAGGGTGGGCAGTGCTGGCGGACCAATTGAAAAGCTGACAATCCTTTTGGTACGCACTGCCCACCCTACATCTCTACCTCTACTTCAATTCAAGTAAATAACACCAAACTGATTATCGGTAACTTCCCCATCCGGACCCACCGTAAAATTGGATGTAATCAACCCTGTAGCCTTGATAAACACGCCAGTTCCTTGCACTATCTTCCAATCCACAACTCCATGATTCACACCTTCTTCGGGACTAGGACCAATAAACCCCTGACCTACAGTTTCAAAGGTTAGGGTATTGCCCGAGCCGAATTCAATCTTGCCATTCTCTAGAAAAGTTTCGGGAGTCAGAAACTCAACTGTAGAAACGAACTTTGCTACTTTTCCTTTAACAGTCTTAATCTTAGACTTTAGTCCTTGCTTGCTCACAACCGATGTGATCTTTGAACTGGGTGATTTTGTTGTCGCTTTTCAGACTGTTCCTTGATCGTTTTGTGGAACTGCTTGTCCAGTAAACTGAAGCGCGTAGATAACTTGATTGTCGTTTTTGAATCCACTTGATATAACTTTTGATATAAACATTGGATGGAACAAAATTACCAATGTGGCTGTTAGTGCGCTAATTAATAGTAGAACTCTTTTCACAATTGATGCCCTCTGTTAATTATTTTTTCCTTGTTTGCAGTTAACCAGCAACACCAGATTGTTTGACAAGGATAAAACCAGTTGTATATCCTCCAGTGCTACCTGCACCCCTTATCACTGAAGTTCCCCCATACAGGTGTACTATCAATCCCTCAAAGCTTACTGTGCTTGAATTTTGACATGCCGAACACTAGTACTACTGGGTACAAATCGAGGGTACGCC
>NZ_JAAHIE010000255.1:0-10349 GCF_010671945.1 Moorena sp. SIO4E2 | reverse complement strand
AGTGGGGTCACTTAGACCAACAGCAATAAATACCCAGTTATAATGATGGAGCCATTAGGTAATAGCATATACCTCTAAGGCAATCTTTAGCATTTAATGATTGATTCTAGCTTGCAGTACCCGATATTCGGTTCAGAAATAAAATGTCCTCACTGCCGTCAGATAATTCCGGCATTGACGTTGACTGACACTTACTTGTGTCCACGTCATGGTGCGTTTGAAGCCAACCCAAAAACTGGGGAACTGATTCATTTACAATCTGGGCGTCACTGGCGTCTATGGCAAGATAAATGGTACCGACAGCACACTCATCCTGATGGAATTCGCTTTGAGATTCACGAAGCCCTAGACAAGCTATACACTGAAGGATATCGGGCAACACGGGTGATTATTGCCAGTCGTTATCGGGATTTAGTGAGTGCCTACCTAGAGCGCAGTACCCCCTGGCGAGGGAACTCAGAGTCAGGCCAACCCAGGTTGTATGGCTTGCCGGTAGAATTTAGCCCAGAACCTGAGGAAGAACCTTGTTGGGCAGTGATTAATTTTGATTTGGAAAAAGAACCAGGGGTACCTGTGCGCTACCCTTATTTCCGATTGTTTTAGTGATTGCTAGATTGGTAGATTGGTGAGCACGTGATTAGTGATTAGCGCTTGGTGATTTCAGTACACCTGTTGTTGGTTACAAAGGAATAAGGGTAAAGGAAAAAGGCCAAAGGACAAAACCCATGCATCACGCTTCGATTCGCACAGCCAATATTCATCGCGCGATCGCATTTTATGAGAAGTTGGGATTCACGGTATCTGAACGCTTCACTACCGGCATGACTCTAGCGTGTTGGCTGAAGGGACTGGGGGGACGCTTGGAACTGATCCAAATTCCTGAACCATTACCAGCACCAGATGCCTTTGGGGATGAGCATTATGTGGGGTATTACCACGTGTCTTTTGACCTAACTGATAGCGCTACTGACTTGCCAAGTTGGTTAGAGTGCTTGAAAGAAAGTTTTAAAGAGGCTTCTGAGCAGAACCCAGAGCAGTTTCAACCGTTGAAGGTTCTCTTGGAACCTACCCAACAGATGATCGGTAATCGTGTTTATGAGGTAGCGTTTATCGCTGATACTGATGGTTTACCGTTGGAGTTTTTGTATCTACTAAAAACCTAGACCTAGACATCGGTTTTAGGAAGTGGGGAGTCGGGAGTGGGGAGTCGGGAGTCGGGAGTCGGGAGTAGGAATGCCCTGAAAAAAAAATTACTAGTCTGTATAGCGCTTTTTACGCTAATGAGGTAAACATAATTTTTGCCCTGTTCCCTCTTCCCCTCCTGGGAGGGGTTAGGGGTGGGTTCCTCTTCCCTGTTCCCTGTTCCCAGATCCGCTGTTCCCTAAAACCAGAAACTCTGTACCTCACCAAATTGAAAACCGCTATATTGGTCACTTTTACCTTTTGGCTTTGACCTTGTGCCTTCTTTGCCGTCGTTCTGCTATCGACTGGCGGCGACTTTGTATAGACACAACTTTCGCCTCACTACTCTCTCGTGCCACCCGAATCAACAACCCAGCGGAACACAAACTGGAAATCATCGAACTTCCCCCATAACTAAAGAATGGGAAGGGTAAACCAGTAGTGGGAAGAGCCCCAGAAGCGACACCAATATTCAACAGAGACTGTCCTACAATAAACAGCATTGCTCCAATCGCGATTAACTGATAGACTCGGTTTCTTGCCTTAATAGCTACAATCACCGCTAGGGTCATGTATGTCATCAACAATAACATTAGCGCTATACTACCAGCAAAGCCAAATTCCTCAGCAAAGACAGAAAAGATAAAATCAGTGTGTTGAATGGGTAAATAGAATAACTTTTGTTGGGATAACCCAAAGCCAGAGCCCCAAGTCCCACCGGAGCCAATAGCTAGAAGACTTTGAACCAATTGGTATCCATCTCGCATTGGATCAGCCCAAGGATTTAGGAATGACATCACCCGACGCCGCTGGTAATCCTTAATGCTGATACTGAGTACTGCCAGCAGGACACCACCAAATGCTGTACCTCCCAAGTAAGAAAACGGTAACCCTGCTGCTAGAGCAACTAGCCACAAGGTCATCCCACAAAGTGCTGTTGTACTCAGATTAGGCTGTAACAAAATTCCCACCAACACCACCATAAAAATCCCCAGCCACGTGAAACGAATCCGCCACTGAAGCCGGTCCCACTGCCCAAATACCCGAGCTGCTTGTAACACTAGAAACGGCTTCATTAACTCCGAAGGTTGCAGGGGAACCGAACCGAAAGATAACCAGCGAGTTGCCCCATTAACCGTTGTGCCCACACCAGGAATTAAAGTCAATAACAGCAGCACCAACAGCCCCAGGACCAACCAATGGCTGATCTTTAGCAAATAACGCAACGGTGATCGCACCAATAGGTTAAATCCCACTAAACCTAAGACTACCCACATCAGCTGTCGCTTGACGTAGTATGTTCCATCCCCTAACTCGACATCTGCGATCGCATAAGAAGCTGAGAAAAGAATTACTATTCCGATCAACAGCCATAGAAACGTTAACCACTTCAGTAACCGAGCACTAACTGCCCAGTCTGTAGTAGAGGGGTTAAATAAGAGAATCAGGTTACGTAGAGCCACGTTTAATCAGGTTGGTTGAAGGTTATGTGGTTGTTCGCGTAGCGTGGCCGAAAGGCCAAGGTTATGTGGTTGTTCGCGTAGCGTGGCCAAAGGCCAAGGTTATGTGGTTGTTCGCGTAGCGTGGCCAAAGGCCAAGGTTATGTGGTTGTTCGCGTAGCGTGGCCAAAGGCCAAGGTTATGTGGTTGAAGGTTGTTCGCGTAGCGTGGCCGAAAGGCCAAGGTTATTTGGTTGTTCGCCTTTGGCCTTTGGTTTCTTGTTTATAGCTTTTCTCATAGTAATGAGGTACACAATCTTTTTTCCCTGTTGCCTGTTGCCTGTTGCCTTTTGCCTATTCCCTAACATCCCAAATGTACCTCACCGAATTTATAAATGCTATATCTTCCCTCTGTTGCCTCTGTTTCCATCCCCCCATTTTCCACCAAAAATCAAAAAGGGGTCGTAGTAGACCCCCTGAAATTTTTTTATAAACAGCTATTATCGAAAAATTATTACAAACCGGTGTTTGTACCTTGCTTACCAGTTGCCAGCTTAACCTTAATAATTTTGCCACCCATTTTCTGGATGCGCTGCTGCTCACGGAACCAGTTATCGTAGGAAACTAGCTTGGTAAAAAAAGTATTCTGTAACTCCCGTTGTGTCCTAATTCTGCTTTGGCTTGGCACACAAGCAGTTATTTCAAACGTCCGCATGAGGTTATTTCTCCTAGTAAAATTCAAGAAAATTTTAATTCTGGTTTGATTCCAATATGTCTAAAAAATCCCCTATCGCCTATAGCGAGGGAATAAATTCGTTAATCGAATATCTCAACTATTCCAAAGTCTGGGAGTTAATTGTCAATACTAGACTGTCAAAACTCCTCTGCTTGACTGACGTGAGCCAGATTCGCCTTTAACAAGCTAGCACTCACAATCAACTTCCCAGACCTTAATTACACAGACAACTACAGGCTGGCGAATTCCATCAACACTAGCTAAGTTAGCTTAAGCCAGAGCAGATGTAGTCAAAGTATACACCCATTTCCTTACCCGCATCAGCACCAACTAAGCTAGCGGTAACTTCCTTCATGCCTTGGATGGAATTGGTGGTATTGCCAATGGGAACACCAAGGGAGTTGTAGGTTTCCTTCAAGCCATTGAGTACCCGCTCATCAAGGATCGATGGGTCACCGGCCAACATCGCATAGGTAGCATAACGCAAGAAGTAATCCATGTCACGGATACAAGCTGCGTAGCGGCGAGTGGTGTACATATTGCCACCTGGACGAGTGCTGTCGGAATACAACAGGGTCTTAGCAACCGCTTCCTTAACGATGGTAGAAGCATTAGCACTAATGGCAGTTGCTGCACGTACCCGCAGCTCACCAGTTTGGAAATAGCCCTTGAGCTTTGCCATAGCGGAGTCGTCCAAATATTTGCCTTGGACGTCGGCAGAGTTGATAACAGCAGTAATTGCGTCTTGCATGATTCTATTTCCTTATTTAACTCAAGTTGTGATTATCGGTTCTACAGACAAACTTTGCCATCATCAGAACACTAGGCCAAGGAGTATTTATTGCCCTACAACAATCCACCAATCACATAGTCGAAGTAAGAGCCAGCTTCAGCAGCATCGTCCCCAGACATCATGCCAGTAGCAATACCCTTCATGCAACGGACGCTTTCGGCAACAGCATCAATGGAGGTACCTAAAGACTTGTACATTTCCTTAGCACCTACCAGACCAATTTCCTCAATTGGTGTGGTATCACCAGCAACAATACCGTAGGTAATCAAGCGTAGGTAGTAATCCATGTCCCGCAGGCAAGTAGCGGTCATTTCTGGACCGTAGGCATTACCACCAGGAGATACCACATCTGGACGCTTTTGGAATAGTTGGTCTCCAGCTTGCTTAACAATTGTCTCACGGGAGCCTGTTAAGGTTTGAGCGATACGTAAGCGCTGCTCACCAGAAGTAACAAAGCTTTTGATACCGTCTAATTCACTAGGGCTCAGATAGCGAGCCTCAGCATCTGCATTCACGATGGATTTCGTGACAATACTCATAGATGGATTCCTCCAGAAAAAAATATTACCAGGTTTTTTAAACTGGCATTTCCAAGAATGAACGCTCTCTAACTAACCTTGCGGTGTAATTAGAGCTTCTGTAGCATTGCAGTTACCTGCAATGTGCCGGGTAAATCGCCGTTCTCGATACGCCGTCGGAACTTCAGCCGACGCACGCCCCAGCAAAACTTGGTTTGGCTAACCCCGCCTAAATCAAAGGCATAAATCAAAGCAGGTTAATCATACACCTAGCTTCCGGGAATATTTTGCTACAGATTGTTGACATTTTTCCTAGCTTCGCAACACATCTTAACATTTTCCCTAATAAAGTTTGAAAGGTCAGTTACAGGTTAGTGGCCTGAGTTAGAGGTTAAAGGTTGAAAGTTTAACCTTTAAGGCTAGTCCAACCTACCGACCACCTCCAAACCTTCAACCTTCAACCTTCAACCTTCAACCTTCAAACCTTCAACCTTCAACCTTCAACCTCCAAACCTTCAACCTTCAACCTCCAAACCTTCAATTTTAAACTTTTAACCTTCAACCTTCAACCTTCAACCTTCAACCTTCAACCTTCAACCTCCAAACCTTCAAACCTTCAACCTCCAACCTCCAACCTTCATAATTCAGACTTTTTACTGACTGAGCCGCTGATAGGGGACTACGTCTTCACCAAAGAAGCGGGAGTATTCTCGACTATCAACCATAGCTGTTACTGCAGCTTCTAGACCCTGTCCCGCCAACAGCTGCTGGTAGGTTTGAACCTCACCGTGAGTGTTAGGGTTACGTCCGAGTAAGTGCCGGAACAATAACTCGACCACTTTGGCAGGGGGATAAGGCTGGTAAAACCGCTGACTATAGCTGTTACTACTGGCCAAGGCTTTAACAAACTGCCGCACCGAAATTTCTCCATTGCGCAGTTGACTGTCTAGATGCTGTTGCCGGTATTTTGGTGGTACTGGTTCACCGAATAAATCCAGGACTTGGTCATAAATGGCATCAATCACCACTGCGGTTTCAACCTGAGAAATGTTTGGGGTGATGCGGAAAATCCGTGTCGCCTTAGCAGATTTGGGATTCAAGGTTGAGTGCTTCCGATTAGAAGAACGACCTACCTTGGCCAGCTCGGAAGGGTTAGTAGCCACCTGCCACTTTTGGGCAGCCATATCTGCGATCGCTTTTCCGGTCAGAGGTAGCTTAGACGAATCCATGCGAGGCTCGACTGGATCAAAGCTTGGTACCACCACATCACTATTCTGCTTGGTCTGCTGATTATACAGCTTCTCGGTGTTCGGGAAATTAGCAGCTGGTAAGGTGGGGAAGCGGCGGTACGGGACGGTATCTTCTCCAAATGCCTGAGCATATTCCATGCCATTGACCATTGCCCCAATAAAGCTCCGAATCCCTTCAGAGGCTAGAATTGCGTTGTAGGTCTGGATTTCCTTCTGATTTAAGGGGGCACGTCCTAGGAAGTGCTTGGTACCCAGTTCAATCACCTTGGTGTTGGGGTAGGGGGTGTAGAACTCTTTGATGTAGAGATCAGAACAACCTAAGCCTTCAATAAACTCCTTGAGATTAATTTCGCCATTGCTCAGTCGGCTTTCCAGGGAGGTAAATGCTGCTTGGATCACATAGGGTTCAAGATCCCGCTCAAATATCTGCCGATAAGCTGCTCCAATTAGGACTTTCAACGCTGGCTTATCATTAAGGTCAATCAGCTTAAAGATCTTGGTTTGTTCACGCTGTACACTAACCCCCTGATTAATCCGGAATTCAACTTCCGGTTCGGTGAGCATCTCTTTGCCCATACCCAGCTCAACAAAGCGAGGTACTTTCTCCTCAGCCATGATTGCCATTGCTGATGTCACGCTACCAGACACTCCTCCGGTGCGCATTTTTAAACCAGCCGCCGTCACATAGCGCTCATAGGGAACCGTATCTTCCCCAAATGCCTCAGAGTACTCTTTGGTGTTGACAATTGCCTCTACTACACCGTAGAAACCTTTTTTATAGGCAACATCATAGTAACTGTTCATCTCGGAGCGCCCATAGCTAGGACGACCGAGTAAACGTCGGTGGATATATTCTATTGCCTTGACTACATACAATGGTGTCCAGTAACGTTTGCGGAAACCATCAGACTTCGCCAGCATTAGGATAAACTCGCGGACGGTAATTTCACCGTTTTCCAGCCGAGCTTCCCCTGAAGTCAGCCGTTCCCCTTCATAGGGCATAAAGCCAAACACTCGCAGGTAACAGGCACGAATTACCCTTTGAGTAGAGCTTTCAGCAAATTTGATACTCTTGTCTTGTGTACTAGGGATCTGGTCAAGGCGGATCACCTTAGAGCCAAGGGAACCGGGGGACATACCCCTTGCCCCTGGATTACTATTTTGGTTATTGATTCCTGGGCCTTGGTGGATCAGCAGGCGTTTAGTATCTTTGCCAAAGAGAGCGGGGGTGGTAGTAGGATTCCGGGTTTCTTTCGGGAAAATTGCCCCAAACTGAATTTCCAACGAGTCATTACCAGAACCATAGACATGTTGGTCAGGCAGCGGTTGCTCGTACTTGGCAAAGGTATTGAGAAACTGGGCATCCTTACGGAAGGGAGCACTATAGCGCAACAAATCTTGCTGCATGCCCCAGTTACGGCATTCTTGAGCCTCTTGACCATAACCCCTCAGATAGGGAACCGTTTCTTCCCCAAAGTAATCAGAGTATTCCTGAGAATCCACCAGGGCATCTACTAGAGCGGGTAGACCACCATCGGAAACAATCGAGAAGTAGCTTTGGACTTCTTCCCTTGAAGATGGACCCCTACCTAGGAAATGGCGGAAAGCTAGTTCTAAGGCCCGACTATTGATAAAAGGTTCAAAGAATTGCTTCCGGTATAGTTCAGATTTGCCCAAACGGCGAACAAACTCCTTCATGGAAATGTTCCCGTTTTTAACTAGAGATTCCAGATAAGAAATCGACAAACCGTAGGCGCGGGTAATGTCACGCTCAAAGATTTGCCGGTAGGCAGCTTTAACTACCTCGGTTTTTTCTGAGGATGACAGACCGGGCTTCATCACAAACTTAGGACGCCGCTCGGCTGCATTAAAGTAACTTTGGGGCAATTGCAGACCTTGTTGGTCTATGGAAGGCCGTTGCCGCAGTTTATCGGAGGGTGTAGCAGCTTTAAATTCGTTCAGGGTAATGTCAAAGTACTGAGCAACAATCTCCTGTGCCGACTTATCACCTTTGAAATAATCTAGTGAAGCCGCCCGCATTCCCTGGATTGCCACGATGGTAGCATCAGCTGAACAAGCATTTTCAATGACTTCCCGCAAACCTCGAACATTAACCACTAGGATGTTGGGATCACCAGCAACAATCGCGTAAGTGATATAGCGCAACGTCCAAGATAGGTCCCGCAAGGACTTTTGCATATTCCTCGGGCCATAGCGGTTGATGTCGATGGGACGGAAACCTGGTGGGGTTGGTCCAGTTGGAGAACTAAACAGAGAGCGGAAGCCCCCAAATAATCCACCTCCACTCTCAACAAAGGTACTAGTTCCCAAGGTTTTGGTGTCGGGAACCCCTGTAGCGCCAGCCCCTACTAGGGCAGGTGCTTCCTTAGGCTTTTCCAGGAAAGCCATTGGGGAACCACCCACGAAAATCCGGTTAGCCGCCTTGGATACGATTAGGTCTGAGTTTTTGGTAATCAGATCAGCAATTGCTAAACGCTTTTCTCCGGAACGGAAGTAATCCAGTAGCTCGTTGATCTCTCCATTTCCTAAGAAGCGGTCTTGCTGTTCTGCTTGGATAATGGTTGCAGATGGGACAGTTTGATAGAGTTGCACAGGGGCAACTGAGCTTCCACCACTTGCCTTGACACTCATTGGTTTGTTAAAGCTCCTAAATTTTTATGCTGTCATTGCGGACTTATGCCGCAGTTAATAAACACGTTTTAGACACCCATTTGGTGGGTAGGCATTTGATGTTAGTCCTATCCAATCTCACTTTGGAGCAAGGGATAAGGATAACCTACTAGGTCGTAGGTTCCCTAGAATTTCCCAAAATGGATGTCATTGGTAAACTCGACTAGCTTTTAGATTAAAACTTTTCTGATCTCTACGGTTTATTTATTAAGAATTGTATAGAATTTAGGGGATCGAGTTCAGGATTGATGGCCATTGATCCCAGTAAACCTTTGAGATTATACTTTATTTTCGTAAAAAATTTCCCCGAATAATTAAGTTTTGTAAAGTTTTGTGATGAAAACCTCTCAAGAAACCGCTGCTGCCGTTGAGCGCCTCTACGATACCTACCCTTTTCCCCCAGAACCCTTACTCGATGAGCCACCTCCTGGATACAACTGGCGCTGGAATTGGCGAGCTGCTTATAGTTTTTGTACTGGGCACACACCCCAAAGAGAGGAGATTCGGATTCTAGATGCTGGTTGTGGGACAGGGGTAGGCACAGAGTATCTAGTTCACCTCAATCCCCAAGCCTCAGTAGTGGGGATTGATCTTAGTGCTGGGGCTTTGAAGGTAGCCCAGGAACGCTGTCGCCGCTCAGGTGCTGATCGGGTCGAGTTTCATCACCTGAGCTTGTACGATGTTGACCAAATCGAGGGTCAGTTCGATCTAATTAATTGTGTGGGAGTGTTACATCACTTGCCAGACCCGATCCGTGGGATTCAATCTATAGCTAAGAAACTAGCACCGGGGGGCTTATTTCATATCTTTGTCTATGCTGAATTAGGACGCTGGGAAATTCAGTTGATGCAGCAAGCGATCGCACTTTTGCAGGGTCAAAACCAGGGAGACTACCAGGATGGGGTGAAGGTCGGTCGTCAATTATTTGAAGCTCTCCCAGAAAACAACCGAATTGTCAAGCGAGACCGGGAACGCTGGGCTTTGGAAAACCATCAGGATGAATGCTTCGCGGATATGTACGTTCATCCCCAAGAGATTGACTATAACATTGAAACCCTATTTGAACTAATCGATGCGGCTGGCTTGGAGTTTCTTGGGTTTTCCAATCCCCGCTACTGGCAGAAAGAGCGCTTATTTGGCAAGAATCCAGAGTTAATGGCACGCTCAGAACGTCTGAGTGAACGGGAGCTATATCGGTTAATTGAATTATTAGATCCCGAACTGACTCATTATGAGTTTTTCCTCACCCGTCCTCCCTTAGAGCGAGTAGATTGGTCAGAGGATAAAGACCTGTTAGCCGCAATTCCAGAACGGCACCCTTGTATGACCGGTTGGCCAAGTAAGTCCCTATTTGACTATGATTACCAGCTGGTTAAGCTATCAGACCAGGAATTTACGTTTCTCGAAGCCTGTGACGAGAATGGTAGCTCACCCGACGACTCATCCCAAAGCCAAACTGTAGCAGAAATTATTAAGCATGTTAACTTCGATTTAGATGGAGTGCGATCGCTACTCCAACGGCAGTTGATTATGCTCAAAATTGATAGTTGATAATTCAAGCATTCAGCGGTCAGCGGTCAGCGGTCAGCGGTCAGCAGTCAGCGGTCAGCGGTCAGCCATCAGCGGTCAGCGGTCAGCGGTCAGCGGTCAGCGGTCAGCGGTCAGCGGTCAGCGGTCAGCGGTCATCGGTCAGCGGTCAGCGGTCAGTGGTCAGTGGTCAGCGGTCAGGGGTCAGCCTTCA
>NZ_JAAHIE010000254.1:5211-10365 GCF_010671945.1 Moorena sp. SIO4E2 | reverse complement strand
TAGGATGAACTGTTAGCCCATCCCGCGAAAGCATATCAGAAACACTAGGAAGCCAGCTATCATTATCTAAATTGGCTAGGTATGGTAAGGCTAGATATACTTCAAAAGATCCGTCAGCCTCGTCACCGACTATACCCATAGAAAAACTCTGACCACCCAAACTCGTAACCTCAGATGTGGGAATTACGCCATCTACTCGATACCAACCATCTGGAGCATTATCACTTTGCTCTTTCGTAATGCCAATGCCCCCTCTAACCTTATTAGACCACCCAGCAATTTCGCCAAATCCCACTTGTTTACCGGAAGAAATCTTGAGCCAAGCTTTGAGATGTACGTACTTTTTGGTTAAAATGTTACCTCTGCACTCAAAGGGAAAAAGTACCATGGTGTGTGGTCCTGAATTATCCCCAGTAATTTTCAAAATCCTACCGTCAGTAAAACTAGCCCAACCATCAGCTAAACCACCTCTTTTTATTCGCGCACCTTTGTTAGTTCTGCCAAACCAATAAGGATTTTCTTCGGTTGCATCATCTACACTATCGGCAGCATTGGCTGGTTTTTTGCCTACATAGGGTCCTTCAAACCCTTTTGTGAAAGGGTGTGCTGCTTCTAAAGTAACATTCCCAAAGACACTGTACCCAGCAGGCTTGTTGCCATCGAGTATATTCATGTAGGAATTTCTGATTAGATTAGGCGGCATTGATGACCCCCTAATCATGCCAGAGGTTGTAATATTGCCATTGACAGTGAGGTTGTCTTCGATAGTCAGCGACTTTGCCTTAACAGTTCCATTTACCTCTAATTTTTCACTAGGATTATTTGTGCCAATGCCGACATTGCCAGCATTATAGTAAATCCTGTTACTATCACCATCAGACCACTTGGTTTCACCGCCAGCACTAATCCCAGTTAAACCAGAACCATCCCCTTCAAACCTAGTGGCCTTGACAGTTCCATTTACCTCTAATTTTTGCCTAGGATTATTTGTGCCAATACCAACATTACCATCCACTGTCAGAGCACCCGTGGTATGTAACGCATCATCTATCCTAAGTGACCCAGATGAATGCCCAGAGCGAATTACCCCTGTAACTTTCACTTCATCAGTGTCTTGGTCCCCCAAGGACACATTCCCAGCAATATGCTCGGTATCACGGGCAATCACATCCCCTTTTACTTCCAGGTTTCCATTCACTGTCAGGGAACCATCGATAGTCGAGTCTCCTGTCAGATTTAAGTTGGTGGCGGAAATGGTACCATCTACCTCTAACTTATCTAGGGTAGATAACTTAGCACTGGCTAGTTTCCGTACAGAATTATCCACTGTACTAACGTTACCGTTGTTGTCTAGGGTCACCCGTGCTAACCGAATCACATTATCATCGGTAGGGGCACTACCAGTTCTTACCTCCACCTTATCTTCATCACAGTGTTGCCTTTGTATACCACCGTAGATGAGAAATTTGGGACGTTCAGTGGTGCGACTGTATTTAGTTTCCTTACCTAGTCGGTAAGGCTTATCCTGAATTTCCTGATAGATGATGGTAATTTCAATAGTTGTATTGAGTGGTAATCCATCTAAGTTAATGGTTTTCGGTACAAGAGAATTGGGTAAAACAATAATTTCTCGACCATCTTTATCAATGGCCATGCCCTCACTAACCGCAATTTTTTTATCCCCGGTTTTGGTTACTTCTAATCCTGCCACCACACCCCAGTTATGGAGTAAACGATTGTGACGCAGGCGCATGTCACGATGGTAGGCTTGCTCATCGTTAAAGTCTTTTTCTACTAGAAACTGGGCAGTAAAGTAATTGGGACGTTGTATATCTGTCATAATCCTTAAGTAGTCGGACAAAACTAAAATTAACTGTTGAAATAGGGAGCAGGGAGTAGGGAGCAGGGAGCAGGGAATAGGGAACAGGGAGCAGGGAACAGGGAGCAGTAACGTCATAATAGGGAATAGGGAAGAAGTAAAAAATTCTGTTTATCTGATTAGGCTAAAAAGCGCTAGACTGACTTTTCTGTTCCAAAGTTTGTACCTTCTCCATTAGCAAAGAAATAGTATTGTTTTGCTCCTTCACCACTTTAGTTAAAACCGCTACGATATCCATCGGACTGAGGGTTTTGCGATCGCGACTTGCTACTAAATCCGGCACATCTTCCGCAATAAATCCAATGTGGGTTTCTTTTTGGTCATCTTCTTTATAGCTGAATTGGACGGGATTGAGTCCTTCCAGGGTTTCTATGGCGTCTTCTATGGCCAGGGTATTAATATTCTTTTTGAACTGTCGTGAGGATTTTTGTTGGAGATTGTTCGCTGTTATATTGCCTGTTACATGCACTCTACCATTGAAGTAGCCAGCATAATTGTTGCCAGCACCTGTAGCTTTACCGTAAACACCAAAGGAGTTACTTCCTTGACGACCTGTTACTTCACCGTAAACTCCGTAGACAGTAGATGCCCCACCATTGATAGCAGTGAAATAGCCACCATATCCAGATTTAAAAAAACCTGGCTTTGGAATTGGCTGTGGAGATTTGTCTCCTTCAATGGTATCAATAGGTCGATCAGTAGTCCCTTCAATGGTATCAACTGCCTCTACAGAGATCTCAGTTCGCTGTTCAAGAAAATCCCCAGGTTTCACAGACTCAGGACTGTTTTCTGGAGTAATGCCTCCTAAACTTGAAATCTTCTCTTTAAGACTATCATCTGTGGTATCTTTAGGCTCATCTTTAACTATAATTTCGTCGTCTGGATGTTTTTCATCTTTTACAAGGATAGAAGTTAGAAAACCCTGGAAATGACCCCTAACACCGTAGCATCGCGGAATCTTATTTACTGTTTCTGTTATGGCGAAGCTGGCACCGGATACTCCTCTTTCTTTCGATTCATTAGTTCTAGGGAGAAGGGAATTACCAACCAAAACACCGCCATTGTAGCGAATATTGTTACCAGATAATGTCTGCCACTGTCCGTCGCCACTAATCCCAGTTAAACCAGAACCATCCCCTTCAAACTTAGTGGCTTTAACAGTTCCATTTACCTCTAATTTGCTAGTTCTAATGGTGACATCACCATTGCGATAGAATATTATGCCTTTGGTCCAATCCCAATTGCCGTCAGGTTGATCACAAGTGAAGTGGAGTAAATCTCCATTCTTAAAAGTTCTTGAATGAAAAATAAACTTCTGGTTATTAACATCTTTGCCAAGAACTAAGTCACCGACAATATGCTGTGTGCTCTTAGGGGTTTTGGTACCAATCCCCACTTTGCCATCATAGTAAATGCTGTTACTATCACCATCAGACCACTTGGTTCCACCACCAGCACTAATCCCAGTTAAACCAGAACCATCCCCTTCAAACCTAGTGGCCTTAACAGTTCCAGCCACCTCTAATTTTTCAGTAGGATTATTTGTGCCAATACCGACACGGCCAGCGGTTAAATTACCTGTTACATTTGCATTACCTTGGAAGTAGCCAGCATAACTAGTTTTGCCACCACTGGCACGACCGTAGACACCATATACATTTGCACTACTATCATTATCTGCATTGGCATTAGCGTAGACACCGTATCGATTACCACTAGTACCACCTGTTGCTTGTGCATGCAAACCAAATTTATTACCATTGCCATTGCCACTTACACTACTGCGAACTCCGTAGGCAGTATTATTGCCAGTATTAGTAGCATTGAAAAAGCCACCAGATGAATCGCTACCACCAGAAGCAAAACCGTAGACACCAAATCGACTACCACTGGTACCGCCTGTTGCTCGTGCTAGTAAACCATATTTAGTGCCATTGCCATTACCACTTGCCAAGCCTTGAACTCCGTAGGAGGTAGTATTGCTAGTATTAGTAGCAGTGAAATAGCCACCATATTGAGTTTGTCCACCAGAAGCATTACCTCTGACACCAAATCGACTACCACTGGTACCACCTGTGGCTTGTGCTAGTAAACCATATTTAGTGCCATTTTCATTGCCTCCTACAGTGCTGTGAACTCCGTAGGCGTTAGTATTGCCGGTATTAGTAGCAATGAAATAGCCACCATATTGAGTTTGTCCACCAGAAGCATTACCGTAAACACCAAATCGGTTACCACTGCTACCACCCGTTGCTTGTGCATGCAAACCATATTTAGTGCCATTGCCATTGCCAACTACAACGCTTTGAACTCCGAAGGCCGTTCTATTGCCCGTATGAGTAGCAGTAAAATAGCCACCATATTGAGTTTGTCCACCAGAAGCATTACCGTAGACACCATATTGAGTTTGTCCACCAGAGGCATTACCGTAGACACCATATTGCTTACCAGCGTTATTACCTGTTGCTTGTCCATACAAAGCATATCTAGTACCATTTTCATTACCACTTATAAGGCTGTGAACTCCGACGACAGTAGTATTGCCCGTATTAGTAGCAGTTGCTCTAATAGTTCCAGCTACATCTAATTTTTGACTAGGATTATTTGTCCCAATACCAACATTGCCAGCATTATAGTAAATCCTGTTACTACCACCATCAGACCACTTTCCAGCACTAATCCCAGTTAAACCAGAACCATCTCCTTCAAACCTAGTGGCCTTAACAGTTCCAGCCACCTCTAATTTTTCAGTAGGATTTGTGATGCCAATACCTACACGGCCAGCGGTTAAATTACCTGTTACATTTGCATCACCCTCGAAGTAGCCAGCATAACTAGTTTTGCCACCACTGGCAACACCGTAGACACCGTATACAGTTGCACTGCTATCATTCTCAGCACTGGCTGTGCCGTAGACACCATATCGTTTACCACTGGTACCACCCGTTGCTTGTGCATGCAAACCATATTTAGTGCCATTTTCATTGCCACCTACAACGCTTTGAACTCCGTAGGAGGTAGTATTGCCAGTATTAGTAGCAATGAAATAGCCACCATATTGAGTTTGTCCACCAGAAGCATGACCGTGGACACCAAATCGACTACCACTGGTACCACCTGTGGCTTGTGCTAGTAAACCATATTTAGTGCCATTTTCATTGCCTCCTACAGTGCTGTGAACTCCGTAGGCGTTAGTATTGCCGGTATTAGTAGCAATGAAATAGCCACCATATTGAGTTTGTCCACCAGAAGCATTACCGTAAACACCAAATCGG
>NZ_JAAHIE010000254.1:0-5111 GCF_010671945.1 Moorena sp. SIO4E2 | reverse complement strand
GCCATTTTCATTGCCTCCTACAGTGCTGTGAACTCCGTAGGCGTTAGTATTGCCGGTATTAGTAGCAATGAAATAGCCACCATATTGAGTTTGTCCACCAGAAGCATTACCGTAAACACCAAATCGGGTACCACTGCTACCACCCGTTGCTTGTGCATGCAAACCATATTTAGTGCCATTGCCATTGCCAACTACAACGCTTTGAACTCCGAAGGCCGTTCTATTGCCCGTATGAGTAGCAGCGAAATAGCCACCAATTTGAAAGCTACCACCAGAAGCACCACCATAGACACCATATCGCCTACCACTGCTACCACCCGTTGCTTGTGCATACAAACCATATTTAATGCCACTGTCACTGCCTTGTGCTTGGCTGTAAACTCCGTAGGCTGAATCTCTGCCCGTATGAGTAGCAATGGCCTTGATCGTTCCAGTCACCTCTAATTTTTCAGTAGGATTATTTGTGCCAATGCCGACATGGCCAGCATTATAGTAAATCCTGTTACTAGTACCATCAGACCACTTTCCAGGGCTAATACCAGTTAAAGCCGAACCATCCCCTTCAAACCTAGTGGCTTTGACAGTTCCATTTACCTCTAATTTTTCACTAGGATTAGTTGTGCCAATGCCGACATTTCCATCTACTGTCAGAGGACCAGTGGTATGTAAAGCATCATCCACCCTCAGTGCTCCAGATGAATGCCCGGAGCGAATTACCCCTGTAACTTTCACTTCATCACTGTCTTCGTCCCCCAAGGACACATCCCCAGCAATATGCTCCGTATCACGGGCAATCACATCCCCTTTTACTTCCAGGTTTCCATTCACTGTCAGGGAACCATCGATAGTTGAGTCTCCTGTCAGGTTTAAGTTGGTGGCGGAAATCGTACCATCTACCTCTAACTTATCCAGGGTAGATAACTTAGCACCAGCAAGCTTGCGTACAGAATTATCCACTGTACTAACGTTACCGTTGTTATCTAGGGTCACCCGTGCCAAGATAATCACATTATCATCAGTGGGGGCACTACCAGTTCTGACCTCTACTTTATCGTCATCACAGTGTTCCCTTTGTTGACCACCGTAGATGACAAATTTGGGACGTTCAGTGATGCGAGTGTATTTAGTTTCGTTACCTAGTCGGTAAGGGTTCTCCTGAATTTCCTGATAGATGATGGTAATTTCAATAGTTGTATTGAGTGGTAATCCATCTAAGTTAATCGTTTTCGGTACGGGAGAATCGGGTAAAACAATAATTTCTCGACCATCTTTATCAATGGCCATGCCCTCACTAACCGCAATTCTTTTATCCCCGACTTTAGTTACTTCTAATCCTTCCACCACACCCCATTCATGGAGTAAACGATTGTGACGCAGGCGCATGTCACGATGGTAGGCTTGCTCATCGTTAAAGTCTTCTTCTACTAGAAACTGGGCAGTAAAGTAATTGGGACGTTGTATATCTGTCATAATCCTTAAAAGTAAAATTAACTGTTGAAATAGGGAGCAGGGAGCAGGGAGCAGGGAGTAGGGAGCAGGGAGCAGAGGGACTTTTGGCAACTTTACACAGTTAGTACAGTCGTCCAGGTACTTACTCTCCTAAGATAGATTCGTCATTTTCGGGAATTTTGCCAAAAATAGTATCAATTCCAATCTGGGAACCGGTACCTTCTCCAGAATTAGGATCAAAAGTACCAATCTGCATGGTGTCAGGATAAATAATTTCTAGTCTGTACTTGGTATGGGCTGGTTTTTCCTGTTCGATGATGGCAGTAGCAATTTCTATTTGTCGGTCGAGTTGCTCTTGGGTTAATCCTTGAGCTGGAGTGATTCTTACTATAAAAAAGTGGGGTATACCACCACCAAGGTAAGTGCCTCTACCCAGGAGCGATCGCGAGGGAAGTTTTTCGCGATCATCAATTTGGTTCAGGAGTGGGGAGTCACCAATTTGAAATTCGGCATTGGAAGCGTCGGTAATGGTGACTTTTTCTTCTTCCTCTAGAAATAATTCTAGCAGTTCTTGTAAATTGTCTTTAGTCCCTCGAAAACGATACAGTCTGACGGTGTTGGCCAGAAAATTCCGTTGTTTTTGGACATTTAAATCTGCTCTGAGACTCAAAGCTACCCAGCTAGATAACCAGGGCAGGAAGTCTGGGGGTGTTTCTTGGGGATGGAAGTAATTAGAAATACAGGCAATTTTTTCTTCTAAACCCAGCTCACAAAAATTGACACCATCTGCACTACCGAAAAGAATCTTTTCAAAGGGTAGTAAAAATTGACCGACGAAAGGGTCGCTTTGATAAATCTCTGGCAGATAGTCTAAAAGTTTACTGGGAGAACGGGCTGAGTTTGTCATGGGTTTTTAACCGGTGAAATCAACGGTTTCTAAGGGGGATATGATTTCTATCTGGCTGGCGGTAAGATCTAAATCGACTAGTTCTTCTGGTTTGAGCTTGATGGCACTTAGCTGTGGTGTATCTCCTGTATTGGTGTAAACTAGGCGTTGTTGATTGGTTATGGCATCAGGACGAGGAAAAAATACTTCGTCTTGCTGGTTGGTTTTGGTGACATAATCTACAGATTCTAGTTCATCAAGTAGTTGATAAAGTTCGGAAACATAAACATTTCGACCAAATGGCCAACCTTGAGGATTGTCAGGATTTGGTAGGGGATCGAAAAAGTTTTCCAGTGCATTATTTATCTTCTCCTCACTGGGTGCTATTTCAGCTTCTCGGTTGAGGTGTATGGTTAATCTGACGCTAATGGTGATGTAGCGTGGCACAACTACATGGATTGCGGTGCCAATCAATCGCCGTTCTTCTAAGTGGTTTTTTACCTCGTTAATCAGCAATGAGCTTGGTTGAGGGGGGCTATTTTCACTGTCATCCCGATCGGGGATAATCACAATACTGACATGACCTGGTTGATCCACAGGTTCGACTAAGGCATTTTCCGAGTTGAGGTTACGCCGAGGTATACAGTGTGCCCTCGCAACGGTATTATCTGCTTCTACTTCTCGGGCTAATTCCACAAAGTCGGCACAGGTGATGGCTCGGTAGCGATCGCGTACTTGGGTAATGGCATTTTTAATCTCTGTCTGTAAATCCTTGGTTTGCTGCCAAGTTGGTCCATTCAGCAGTTGTAAAAACATCCGCATATTTGCTTCTGTTACCCGATTTTGCCGATAGAGCAGCATTTCGGTAAGGTAGGCAAACAGCTCAATGACGGTAATACCAGGATCAGAAGGATTGTGATTAGTCCATTGGGGTGCATAGCTGGGAATCATACCCAGGGCTTCTTGCACCAAGTCGTCATAGGTGCGGTCATCAAGATTAGGCAATTCTATTGGCATGAGTTACCCTCCTCAGGATTCCACAAAGGTTAAATCGATGGTGTGGTTGCCGGAATAGACTAAAAAGCGATTAGTCTCGCTAGCACCGTCTAATTCTTCAATTTCAGCCACCTCCAAACTATAAACATGGTCTACTCCCGGCACTCTCTCCAGTAGTCGGTATAAGTCGGATTTATAGGGTTGACGACCAAAATTCCAACCCATTCCGTCAAAACCACCGGTTAGGGGATGCAGAAAACTAGCTAAGGTTTGTTCCACGGTTTGTGCTACCTCACGAGATCCTTCTAGGGAAGTGACAGCAATTTTAGTAGTAATATCGACACGGACATAGAGAGCGCCCACCACCGAGATTGCCACTGTGGGTTCGGTGTAGGCTTGTAGGTAGTTTTGGACGCGCTTGATTAGCTCCAAACTGGGTAGGGGTTTAGCCTCAGTGGAGCGGGGTACAATAATCACGCTGACTGCTCCCGCTAAATCCGGCTTGGGATCCAGGGGATTAGTTTTTAAATTCCCTAAGGGTACACACTTGGCTCTGATTACCTCTGGTGAAGCCAGCTTGGCTAAATCTTCGTAATCTTCCTTAGTTACAGCACGCTGACGATGGCGAATTTCTTTAGGTGCGCGCTCGATTAGGGAGTCAATGGTTTCAGCTTCTGCCCCCCCTGCTGCTGCTTGATGGTTAATCACTTTGTCCACATAGGGGACTGTGGTTTTGAGTTGGACAATCGCCCCAGCCGGTTTATTTCCAGCAGTTCCACCACCAGTTTGATAGCGACTCATGCGGATATTGCCTTTACCGGGAGGAGGAATCAGTCCATTGTGTCCATCCCCAAAGGTAATTTCTCCGGTAAGATTATCAAAGACATAATGGCGATCCCGTGGTTCTGATTGATAGAAATCCGGGACTTGATGCCAACGGACCCAAATCTCTTGCGGTCTTCCGGTTTCATTAGTAGTAACCGTAATCGCCTTTTCCCCTTCTTCAAGGAGAATTTTGTCCTTTTCTAGGGCAGAAGGTATTTCCGGTTCCCGCACTTCCAGCTCTTGACCTGCTAAAATTGGCTGACTAGTTGTATTAAATTTTTGATTTTCAGTCCCGTCACTGGAGCCAACAATTTCCTTTTGGATCGTAGCTGTTTGTGCTGCCATGGTAGTGTTAAGCAGTACTTGTTTCAGCCTAGGTTCAACCTCATAGTCACCCTTTAACCATTGAACCCGGAGCCAATAACGGGGAGGTAAATTAAAGTCTTCCCTTGGTGAAAAATCCCCTGGTGGCAGAAATTCAATTAAACCGGAACGGGTAAAGTTTTCCGTTTCATCTCTTATGGTTAGTTGTTGCCATGCTTGGCCATTCCAATAGTCCCATACTAGTTGAACTTGTTCAGTTTTATTCAATTGTTTAACAGCCGTTGCATTAGGTACTAATGTAACATTATTATCTCCATATTTTACCTCAGTTACACAGGGAAACATGCTGATTTTACGATTGGAAAAATCTGTTCTAGCTAATGGTAAGCTAAAACCCAGATAGAAAGCTTTTTGAACAAGTTCGCTTCTTTGAAAAGGAAAGAAAGGTTTAGGACTATTAGTTAAATAAACGAAGTCATTGTAGGTGATAACGTCTTCTGGTTTTTCGTCTGATAGTGTTAAGGTGTGTCTCAGTACAATTGATTCAATTAAAGGAGGAGCAAAAGTTGCTGGCTGAAATTGATAGCCATTTGTTGTTTGTTGATAAGATGCTTCTCTACCATAGTTACCA
>NZ_JAAHIE010000253.1:0-10447 GCF_010671945.1 Moorena sp. SIO4E2 | reverse complement strand
AGCGATAACTAGTAACAGTTAAATAGGTAAGCCCAAATCAATACAGCTATGTAACTATATATAAACAAATCTATCTAAACATGCTGGCTCAAGGGCATAGATTGAATTTCTAGATGTTTTACAAAACTTGACATCATTTAGTTCCATTAGTCGGTTTAATCATGCCTACCTACTAAATGGGTAATTTGGGAAACCCTAGTAATTCATGTGATCCCAGCCCTGAACGCTACTTGGTATGACACTAACTCTTGATTTTCATCATCACTTTAAAAAGCGATGCTCTTACAGAGCCGCTACGCGATCGCATCCCCTTTTTCACCCAATCAAGCTAACCCAAATAACAAAACTCAATCAATTAGGGGGTCAAACCCCTCAACTTATCTGAAACGACTGGGTTCAAGATTTTAATTAGATGCCCTAAATTGTTGTTAAAGTCAATTCTTATATTGTAGCAGGCATTACCAAATTCAGCCATCAAAACCCTACCTATCCCAGGGCTAAACCATTGCTCTGTATCTAATACAGGAAAAGGAAGACAAGGAAGACAAGGTGGACTTGGAAGAAAGACAAAATAACCAAACAAAATCATCTTCCTCCCCCTCTACCCCCTTCTCTGCCTCTCGCATTACTCTAAAACAAATACGTAAGCCTTGGTTGAATACGACAAGCCCGTCCAAAGCAATTTGGACAGGGTTGAGCATCACTATCAAGACTGAGACAGGAACTATCTCAGTTTTACTACTAACGTTTACACCACAGGGCGTAAACGCTGGTTCGCTCTCAACACACTACCTCGAATTTTGAACTATGAAACCCTGTGCCGATCAGAATTTAGGTGCCCATGTATTCTGGAATCCTTATCAGCCTCATCAACCATTAACACTCTTTTCTAAAACTGCTCACCCTGTAGCGGATAAACGTTTGTATCGTAAGGGTAAACGGTTACGCTTAACTGTCGAGGTTTCCCTAGTCCTGTTCACACTAACCTTGATGGTGTCAAGGGTGATGCTAGTCCTGTTAACATACGTATTTTCATCCCCAGCTACTGATCACTAACTATAATGATTAATGGTCAATTAACCATTAACCATTAACAAAAAGCAATCAAGCATATTAAAAGTTATTAACTGGACTTCATATCATCTCATGTTCTGATCTAGAAGCTTTTTCACCTTCATGGTTGCTGAATCGGTTGTATAGTAGTCCTGATGGTGATAATAGGAGCTAGTTGCGTAGTTCTCAACATCATTAGCAACAATACCTAAAAGATTAGTCCTAGAGGTTTTGAGTTCATCCAAGGCTTGCATTAGAACTGAGCGGTCAGTCTTGTTTAATCTGCCTACGAAGACCATACCATCCGTGTTAGCTGCTAGAAGGCGGCTATCGGCAAGTCCGATCACGGGAGGTGTATCATAAATAACTAAATCAAAAACAGCATTAAAATGCTCCATCAAAGTTCCCATCTTTGGCGCAGATAGTAACCGAATCGGATCATGTGCTGGGGAACCAGCAGTTAGCACATGAAGATGATCCCACAGGGGCACTTGCTGGATGGCTCGGTTAGCTTTGATCCCCTTACTAAGGACGTCACTCAAACCAAGTTGATTGTTCAAACCAAAAATTTTATGTACCCGGGGACGGCGCAGATCTGTATCCACCAGTAGCACCCGCCGACCCATAGCAGCAGCCACTATAGCTAGGTGGACAGCAACGGTAGATTTACCGTCTGCTGGTCTAGCTGAGCTAATCACAATAGATTGGATTGGCTTATCGCAGCCGAGTAAGCCAATATTGCGATGGAGGAACCGAAACGCCTCTAAAAAGGGAGAAGCTTGCTGCAGTTTTGGCGTTGAGTTATTTTTCTGATTCTTAGGGAAGCTTGGAACAAAAGGTATACCTTTGCAGCTTGATGACTTGGTTGCCTTAAGTGCTGGATGGTAAGGAATAACACCAAGAAGAGGCAATTGGGTATGATGTTTAAGTTCGTCGGGAGAGTGGAACACATGGTCTAAGCGCTCCATCAACCACCCTGTTCCTGCACCCAGTAATATACCTGCGATCGCTCCCAAAATAATCTGAAGTTCCTGATGTTGCGGAATCGGATATTGAGGCTGTTTGGGTTTGAGAATAAGTTCCCAAGAATAAGGCTGGAAGCTTTCCTTAAGCTCCAACAGAGTGTCTAATCGTTGGGTTTTATCTCTAAGTTTTTGCCGTAAACTGGTGTAGGTTGGATCTATCACCAACATCTGTTTCATGTCTTGCTCAAGACTTTCTTCTTCCTCAGCAAGAGCTTGTTGTCGTGCTTGCAAAACTGATATTTGGATGCTCCGATCTACCAGTTGTTGAGTGAGCTGCTGGTGAATTGAATTGGGTGATATCTTAGGAACATCTGTATTTGTTAGTTTGATCCCTAGTACCTGTTCAGCTTCAGAGCGTAACAGGGATAAGAAATTATACTTTTGCTGCTGTAGGGTCTTGATGGTTGGACTGTCTGGAGTATAGCGGCTTGACTCGATAGCGATCTCAGCCTCAACCTCTTCTAGGTGGTTGAGCATCTTTTGGTAGTAAGGGTTTTCAGCCAAATTCACTTGAGCCAGAGCTAACTCCGAGGCGCGAGAGTCCTTGACCTGATTTGATGACAGTCCTAGCTTTTGAGAGATGATCTGGTAGAAGGACTGAGCTTCCTTAAGCTGGATGTGAGTATCTAATTGCTGTTGCTTAATCTGGCTAATCTGAGTTGAAAGCTGCTGTTTTTGATTATCATAATCGATCAACTTGTACCCTAGCTCCAACTTCAGCAGTTCTTCCTCCAGTCTGTCTACTTCTTGGCGTACTTGAGGCAACTCTCTATTTGCTAGCTCAAGGTCCTTATGATGGTAACTTGCTTCTTGTTGGCGGGAGTACTTGATATAATTATCGGCAAGCTGCTTTAAAACAAAGTGAACTTTTTGAGGATCACTATCCCGGTAACGAACTTCTAAGACACTAGTTCCTTCAATATGTTTGATCCTCAGGTGATTATTCTTGACTAAAGACTTGTAGCTAGTTTTGCCATAGCGCTTGTTTATTTCCTCAATCACGGGAGTGATGAGTTTTTCACTACGCAGTACCAGCATTTGGGTTTTATAAGCCAAGGTTTCAAAACCTGGTATCGATTGATTTTCATGATCCTGTGCTGTCAGAGGCTCCAGACGCAGCCGGAACTTGCCTTCATACAGAGGTTTCTGATTAGAGGTCCATACAAAAATACTAGCTGTTATCGTAATTGCTACACCAGCAGCCACTAAAAAGCGACGCCGTATGATCGTCCAAATCTCCTCTAGCTTACGCCCATCCTGATAGTATTTTGAGTTTCTAGTGTGGTAGATGACGGGCTGTGAGTGGATATATTTACCATTCCCCTGTGGGAAAAGCTCTGATTTATTGCCCATCTCTATATGTGCCTTTTTATTTATTGGTTTAAGTTATGTTCAAGAGTAACTGAACCTATGGCTAATCGCTCCCCTATCATACCTTCAGTAGTTGCCACTAACCATCAGCTCTGTAGTTAGTTTGTGTTAACAAACTAGTTTTTGACACTAGAACTGGAAAATTTTACGCAAAACTTATCAAATATCCGGATAAAATGAAGGAATGGTTAAGTTAGGGGAATGGTGTTTACTGGTACCAAGTTACATTCATAGGTAGCACTATCTACCTATCTCCCCATTACCTTGTCCTCCTGCCTAGCTAAATAACACTTGAAGAAGGCAATTGAGTTTAGTAGTATTGTCTTTAATTTCAGTTATAAATATAAAAAGGAAAAGGTCAATGGTTGGAATTCCTTGCCCTTTCCCCCTTTACTAAACTTTTACAGTGTAATCAGGAAGCAATTAGACAAATTATTATCTTAAAATATTACCCCTGAGAATGAAAAACTGATCATGGGGTATTTGGCTCGAATCAGATCAATTTTCCATTTTTCCATTGACGAGTGATCAACCAAAGCTAGAAAAGCCCATATCTAGAGGGATATCTTGTAACCTTCCAGGACCGACTGCTTGAATAGCTTCTTTGAGAGACATATCTCCGGTGTAAAGCGCACGACCAACAATTACACCCCTAACCCCTAGAGGTTCGAGGGTCAGTAGACTCAATAGGTCAGTGATTGAACTGACACCCCCAGAAGCAATCACGGGGATCGAGATATGGCTTGCTAGTTCTCTTAGAGCGTCTAGGTTTGGTCCAGACAGAGTTCCATCCCGGTGAATGTCGGTGTAAATAATCGTAGTTACTCCCAGCTGAGTCATTTGCTCAGCTAGGTCAATTGCTGCAATTTCTGAGGTTTCTAACCAACCGTGAGTGGCCACCCATCCCTGACGAGCATCAATACCAACTACAATCTTCCCTGGGAATTTAGTGCAAAGCTGTTCTACTAGGGAAGGGTCTTCCACCGCTGCCGTCCCTATAATGACTCTATCGACGCCTAGAGTCAACAGTTGAGTCACTCCGGAGCGGGAGCGTAATCCACCACCGACTTGCACTGGCACAGGTACCGCCTGCACAATTGCTTCGATTGCCTTAGTGTTCACTGGCGTACCCAGTTTTGCGCCATCCAAATCAACCACATGCAGCCGTGATGCACCTTGTTCAACCCATTGTTTCGCTACCTCGACTGGGTTATCGTTAAATACTTGCGCACGCTGGTAGTCTCCCTGGACTAACCGCACACATTTTTCTTCAAGTAAGTCTATAGCTGGAATAACATCCATGACTCAATTTCCCCCTAACCTATAGTGAACTACCGCACACCAATCCCAGCAGGTATGGTGTACGCTTCTGAAATCACGGGGGTAGCCCAAGTCTAGGAGTTACGTCCTTGATTTGGTCTTAGATCCCCTCCAACCCACTTCTTTCCGGCTACCCTTGCCAGCAGTAGTCCTTATTGTTCGATTGAAGCACTACCACTGGGCAATTCTGCCACAATCTTAAACCGCACATGATTAATGGCTAACTCACCAATGGAAATATCTTCCTTTTTCACAGGCACCCCTTGGCTCTTCAGGATTTCAAACTTAATTCCTTTACCGATCTCTATATGGTACCAGGCAAGACCCATCAAAAACCGAGTGGGATAAGGACCCCCTTCAACCGTATCATCAGCACTGGATTCCATGGGTAGCCAGCCGATTCCTGGGATATAAAATTCCATCCAAACATGATTAAAATCTGGTACCAAAGGAATACCGATTTGGTCAGGATGGGGAGGGCATTTGTAACGACCAACAGTGCGGCACGCGATCCCATTAAGGCGTGCCAAAGCTAGCAATACTCCCAAATACTCCCCGCAAGACCCCACACCCCTTCGTAGCACAATGTCTGGAGTATCTATTTTAGGGGTCACGTGGTAGGAAAGTTTGTCGTAGACATAATTGCGAATACTGTAGATTTGCCGCAACAGATTCGTTTCGCTACCAATTGCTTCTTTAGCCGAACGGCGGATGATTTCTGTATCCATGGCTAACTTGTCATCATCGACCAAATAACGGTTCTGAAATTCTGGCGGTAACTCAGGCAACCCCTCCATATCCCGTGGTGTCAGGCGGTACTTGATACTCCAGACTTCTAGGAGTGCCTTCCAACCAAAGATATGGCGTTCCCCTGGCTTGAGGTTGTCAAACTTAAAAACGGCAACTTGCTGACCATCTTGAACGTCTATAGTAAAGGGTATACCCACAGGTTCGACTTTTGAGACCTTTTGTCGGTCAGTTTCCGATGGCAAGGCAATTCGCCATTCCAAATCATTCAACTCGATATCCTTGAGGGGGTCAAGTTCCTCGACATAGGACATTTCGATTAAATAGCCATTGGAGAGTGCATAGCGACCTTCCGGATTGTAGGTAAAGTGTAACGGATGAATAAAAGTGCGATCGCGATACTGCAATTCATAATTAGGATCAGCGTTAGGGTTATCCCGGATGTAAGCCTCCTCAGTTGCATAAGCAACATAGAGGGTATCGTCTCCCGTCTGGGGGTCAGTACAAAACGCTAAGCCAGTAGGATTTTCAAAGGGGGTGAGTACACTGAACTGAATTTCGCCAGTTGCTCGATCAAGACAGTAAACTGTCTGTTCTTGGTCATCCGATACCCACAGTTCTTCATCGCGGATTGTTATATGTTCAATGCCAACTCCGGGAGAACGCAACCGGGTAATATCATGACCTGTATTGCTGCTATAAATAATAATATATCCAACTTTTTTACAGGTAACATAAACAGTTGAATCTTTAACAGCGATTCCGTTAGCGGTGTAAGGCAAATCAACAAAGTGTTGTAGGGTTAAATTATCATTGATATGGCAAAAATAGACACTATCTTGTAGCGTTAACCATAGGGTTTCTCCTGCCAGGGCTAAACCACTCACACCGACCAAATCTGAGTCCCGTTCTGGATTCAAAATCCTTGTGTTATCTGTGAAGGGATCAATTTCTAAGAGATAGCCCTTTATCGAGTCGATAGCAATTATTTTTTCTCTCCAAAATGCTATACCTTGCAAGGCATATGCTCCAATTGGTCTGATAGTTTTGTCGAATTTTTGTCGCTCTTTCAAAAATGAAGCTGAATTCATAATCATGAGTAAATCAGATGAAGAACAGATGAAGATTTCGACAAGATTATAAGCTTATAGTGGCGATGTCTCAAATACCTGAAGTTATTGTTAAAATGAGGCAGGTAAGGTATGAAAACCTGATCCTCTTATAGGGGTTACGGGTGCCTCGAAGGGCTGTTGTTATGCCATACTTGTTACTTATCCTGCTTACTTAAGAGAAACTTGGCTCTACCAGGGAATAGTTTTATCATGGCTTGGTTAACACGTTCATCAAAATTTACGCTCTTAACGGTTGCTTTGGCTTTCAGTCTGGCAGTCAATCTTCCAGCCCAGGTACAAGCTCAGGCGAGTTCTTCCCTAGGCAGGGAACTGATTGAGAAGATACCGAACCACTGGGAAAGTTATTTATCTGAATATGATCCACCTTCAGACGACGGAAATGGTACACCCTCTGATCTCGGACGTCCTGGAGGAACTAGGGGTCCTGGAGGAACTAAGGCTACCAAATGCCAGAAATCAAACCTGAAAAATCCTGTAGCGTTGGTTCCCAGTTCTGGGATGGGAACAACGGTTGCTGAATACCCCACTTTCTCTTGGTATATGCCCTGTATAGAATCAGCATCAGGGCTATATTTAAAGTTTGTGCTGAAAGATGCCTATGAAAAGGAGGTTTACTCAGTCAAGTATCCCTTACCGGATACGGTAAATCATGGAATTAGGAGTATAACGCTTCCTACCTTTGTTAACCTACCTCCCTTAGAAGTTAATCAGAACTATGACTGGCAGGTAAGATTGATTGATCCCGGCGACTCGTCAAACAATATCTATATTGATGGTGGGGTCAAGCGAGTTGAAGAAGCTCCAAACCTAGCGGAGCGTTTAAAACAAGCAACCCCCCAACAGCGTGTTGTGATCTACGCAAATGATCGGCTTTGGTACGAAACATTAACGACTCTGGTAGAATTGCGAAGGCAGCGCCCCAATGACGAGAACTTGGCAGAAGCTTGGAACAAACTTCTGGATTCGGTCGGGTTAGGTGCAATTGCTGAAAAAGCCTTGTTTGAACATGCCAGTACGACTCACAACTAAATAACGAAATATATTAGGTTATTAATACCTGTATGAATACAACGTATGAATACAAATCGGTATAATAACACTGAAGACCGTGACCGACAAGAGATTCGTCAGTCCATAGCCCAAATTATCCAACAAGACTATCAAAGGTTCCCAGCTGACCAAACTTATAGCATCTACGCCTCAGACGTCTATTTTAAAGACCCCCTCAACCAGTTTCGCGGGCTTGAGCGTTACAAACAAATGATTGCCTTTATCAATCGCTGGTTCCTTGAGCCCCATCTAGATTTGCAAAACATTTCCCAGTCAGGAGATACAATAAAAACCCGCTGGACTCTGAGCTGGACTACGCCATTACCCTGGAAACCGCGAATGACTATTCCTGGCTGGAGCGAGTTAAAGCTGAATGCTGAGGGATTAATTGTTTCTCATATAGATTATTGGGACTGTTCACGCCTGGACGTACTTAAGCAGCTTTTGTACAGTAATGTAAAGTAAATAAATCTAAACTTTTCTCAGAACAGCTGGAGCATACCATGCGCGTAATTTTGATGACCGGTAAAGGAGGAGTAGGAAAAACCTCTGTAGCCGCTGCTACTGGCTTGCGTTGCGCCGAGTTAGGCTACAAAACCCTAGTTCTGAGTACTGACCCAGCTCACTCCCTAGCAGATAGTTTTGATATTGAACTCAGTCACGACCCCCGATTAGTTCGCCCCAACCTTTGGGGAGCAGAACTTGACGCTCTGATGGAATTGGAAGGAAACTGGGGAGCGGTTAAGCGTTACATTACCCAAGTGCTGCAAGCTAGGGGCTTAGATGGGGTACAGGCAGAAGAATTAGCCGTTCTTCCTGGTATGGATGAAATTTTCGGTCTCGTCCGCATGAAACGTCACTACGATGAAGACGAGTTCGATGTTCTGGTTATTGACTCAGCTCCCACTGGTACTGCGCTACGGTTACTGAGCTTACCAGAAGTCAGTGGCTGGTATATGCGCCGTTTTTATAAGCCACTACAAAGTATGTCAGTTGCTCTGAGACCTTTGGTTGAACCGTTATTCAAACCCATTGCTGGCTTTTCTTTACCAGATAAAGAGGTCATGGATGCTCCCTATGAGTTTTATGAACAAATTGAAGCCCTAGAGAAGGTACTCACTGACAACCAACAAACATCAGTGCGTCTGGTTACTAATCCTGAGAGAATGGTGATTAAGGAGTCCTTACGAGCTCATGCTTACTTAAGCCTATACAACGTTGCCACTGATCTAGTTGTTGCCAATCGGATTATTCCTGACCAAGTAACTGACCCATTTTTCCAACGCTGGAAAGAAAATCAGCAACAGTACCGCCAAGAAATTCACGACAATTTCCGGCCTTTACCCATTAAAGAAGTTCCCCTCTATTCCCAAGAGATGTGCGGTATTGAAGCGTTGGAGCGTCTCAAAGAAACTCTGTATGGTTCAGAAGATCCCACTCAAGTGTATTACCAAGAAAACACCATTAGAGTAATACAGCATAAAAATGAGTACAGCCTAGAACTGTACCTACCTGGTATCCCCAAAGACAAAATACAGCTTACTCAAACAGGAGATGAATTGAATGTTCGCATTGGTAACCATCGCCGCAATTTAGTCCTCCCCCAAGCTTTAGCTGCCCTGAAACCTTCAGGAGCCAAGATGGAAGAGGATTATCTCAAAATCAAATTTGCCGCTGGTGCAGTTAATATCTGATCAAGCCCTGTAGAGTTGGAGTCAATCTACACAGCAGTAAATTAACCCTTTCTGAGCTCCTGAGCCATTTTGAGGAACGGATCCAGGCTTGAGTCAGGGCGACGGGGTTGAGAGCTTACCTGACCGTTTTGTTCTAATTTAGTTCCAGACTGGGAAGCAGTCTCAGAAGTGGCCATAGGTGTCTGATTTTGGGAAAGGGTGACTTTATCCGTAGCGGAGGTCTGCTCTACCACTTCACCGCTTAAAACAGCAGTCTTGGTCTTGGGAAAGGATTTCTTGACCTTAACAGGGGTGCGCATGTAGTCAATGTTTCCCATGGTCTTTGCTTCATCTGTGTCCAAGAAATACTCTTGGGACTGGTTAGCTTCTATGGACTGTTCCATGTCCTGGCTGTCTTCATCAACGTACTTGGTCTGAGAGTTGAACAAATTGCCTAAGAGTCCCATAGTTAATTTTTCCTGCCTCTAGGTAGTCTATTGTTATTTAATGTTAACTATTATAAATATTTATATCATAAATCTTTTGTAAAAACTGATATCAACACAAAAAAACCTCAGCCACTTACAGAGGATATACTCTGCTCTTAGCTGAGGGAATTAGTCAGGGTGCATCTATTACTTATCTATCCAACTGGGTTGTCACCCCATCAGGAAGCCAAATGAAACATGGGGTGGAACCCAGCGCTTGTTAAAAGCAGTAGAGAACCCGCACCAAGAGAGTGATTGCTTATAGGGCAAATGCCTAGGGCATATCGCCACCACTGGCTATAAGTTTAGAGACACCTTGTTTGTAGGCTAGAATACTGAGCTAATATTTAGCTTCATCCGCTCTTTAGCCTCACATCTCAATGCTACCCCATGAGTGTGAGGCTAAAGAGCGGACAGGAACTGTATTGCATAGGTTGAAAAATGCTATAATGAAAATAGTAGGGAAGACAAATTAAGAGCTAACCGCCACCTACGTGCCTCAAAATTGAACTTTTTTGTATGGTTCCGGTGGGTCGGGGCATCCCGGAGACGAAACCTTAGAATAGGGTTTGAAGTTACCGTAAGAT